>CAJMHR010000031.1 GCA_905213265.1 uncultured Collinsella sp. | reverse complement strand
GATTCTAGGCGATGGCCCTCCCTTGCTTCTTACACCACGACTGTGCGCGCTACCTGCCTCGATGTGCCCGCGCCGTTTCGCTCACCGGTTATTACCACGTCTTTGACCGTGGTAACTCTAAACAGATTATTTTTGAAGATGACTCTGACCGATATCGTTTCTTATCGGACATCTCGGACAGGTTCGCGCGCCATAAAGTGGCGGTGTTGGCTTGGTGCCTTATGGACAACCACTTCCATTTGATGGTTGATGACCCATTTGACAATCTTTCAAAGGCAATGCAGTGTGCGCTGACGGCGTATGCCAAGTATTTCAATGGGAAAACGGGGAGAACAGGCCATCTGTTTGACAATCGCTATTCACGGGTCGCGGTTGAGTCGGACATGCAGGCGGTACAGCTGCTCGATTATATCCATCTCAATCCCGTGAAAGGTGCGCTCGACTCGCTCGAGGCGTACCGCTGGTCAAGCTACAAGGCATATCAGCTGGGCTATGATCCCTTTGACATCTGTGACGCGGCTCCTATGCTCGATATCGTCGGAGGCTCCCGTTGCTATTGCGAGCATCTCGAGGAAGTTGCCGGGCGCACTTGGTCAGTGGAGGTTCTTCCACGCCGGCGGATCCCCGATGAGGAGGCCCTTTCCATTGCGCACGAAGTCCTGCCGAGCATAGATCCTGCGCTGCTCAAGGCCCTGCCGCGCCCGGAACGCGATGCCTGTCTGCTGAGTCTCAGGCGGGCACATCTCACGGTCAAGCAAATTGCCCGTATCACCGGCATCGGCGCTACAAGCGTAACCAAGGCCACCGCGGGCTGGAACGAGGCGGCGTGAGGCACGTACTGGTGACGATCGAAGCGCCGTGAGTTCGTCGATGCACTGTGAGCTTTGGAAAGCACTCATCTAAGTCTGTCCCCAATGCGTGAAAGCACTCATGTAAGTCTGTCCCCGAAAACACTCATGTAAGTCTGTCCCCAATGAGTGCAAAAAGGCGCCCTCCGTAGGGGAGGGCGCCTTTGGTAAGTTCTATATGAACGCGAGGTCTTTGACCCGGAGAGTCCGAGGTACTTGTTGGTAAGACCTTATTTAGGAGCGCGCAACCTTGCCGGACTTGAGGCAGGTGGAGCAAACGTTCATCTTGCGACGGTGACCATCGACGACGACGTAGACGCGCTGGATGTTGGGGCGGAACTTACGGTTGGTGACGCGGTGAGAGTGGCTGATGGAGCGACCGGCAACGGGGTGCTTACCGCAAACTTCGCAAACTTTGGACATAACTGACCCTCCTTGGGCGACAAACGAACATGTCGCATTAACAAACAAGCCTGAACTATAGCACAGAAGTCGCTCCCTGTGCGCAATCTACACAGAGATATTCCTCTTTTGGCGATAGTGCCCACGCCACGGCCCTGGACGTAGATCCGATTTGCGTGCAGCAGAGGGGATTATGCCAGCTCGTGCGTGTGTTTTCAAGCTCGTCCCACAAATATATATAGGTTTATTGAGCGTTGGGCTCCGTTTACGGATTGCTCTGTATTTATGCTCGCAATTAAGCTCGAGGTTGGCTACACTATCCCATGACCATTAAAGGGGTACGAGATACCCACATGGAATTACATAGCTGCCAAAGAGCAGCCTTTCCTGTGGGTGTCTGGTCCGCTTTAAGCGGTCGGGCATCTATTTTTTTGACTGTGTCAGCAGTCAAGACATGTGAGGAAGGAGATCGATGGGCACGACTTCCCCCAAGGCGGTCATCATGGACGAGACCGCTGTCAATCGAGCGATGACCCGCATCGCGCACGAGATTCTCGAGCGCAACGAGGGCTGTGAAGACCTCGCTCTGGTCGGCATCGTCACGCGCGGCGACCTTCTGGCAAAGAAGCTCGCCGAGGAGATCAAGGAGATCGAGGGCGTCGATGTTCCGCTCGGCAGCCTCGACATCAGCTTCTACCGCGATGACTACGCTACCAATTTCGCTCCCGCGATCCACGCCACCAACATTCCCTTTAGCGTCGACGGCAAGCGCGTCGTGCTGGTGGACGACATCCTGTATACGGGCCGTACCATTCGCGCCGCTCTCGACGCCGTTATGGACCTGGGCCGTCCGAGCCGCATTGAGCTGGCAGTCCTCGTTGACCGCGGCCACCGCGAGCTCCCCATTTCGCCGGACTTTGTCGGCAAGAACGTTCCCTCGTCGCATGAGGAGAACGTGCACCTATATATGAAGGAAGTCGACGGCCACACCGCTGTCGAGATTAACGACGTCGCGCCGGGTTCCCACGTGGGCTCCGCGCCGCTGGGAGGTGAGTAGTACCGTGGCGTTCAACCATAAGCACCTGATCGACATTACCGAGTACTCCGAAGAGGACATCAAGCTCATCCTCGAGACCGCCAAGGCGTTCTCCGAGGTCAACGAGCGTGCGATCAAGAAGGTCCCCACGCTCAAGGGCAAGACCATCGTCAACATGTTCAACGAGCCCTCGACGCGCACCCGCAGCTCCTTCGAACTCGCCGAGAAGCGTCTTTCGGCCGACAGCCTCAACTTTGGCGGCTCCTCGACCTCCACGGTCAAGGGCGAGAGCCTCGTCGACACCGTCGAGACCCTCAACGCCTACAAGATCGACTGCATCGTCGTGCGAGACAAGCACGCCGGCGCTCCCTACATCGTCACGCAGAACTCGCCCGCGAGCGTTATCTGCGCCGGTGACGGCAAGCACAACCACCCCACGCAGGCCCTGCTCGACCTGTACACCATCTGGGAGCACAAGGGTGACTTCCACGGTCTGAAGGTCGCCGTCGTCGGCGATATCTCACACTCCCGCGTTTGCGGCTCGCTGATCCCCGCCCTTAAGATCATGGGCTGTGAGACCTACGCCGTCGCCCCCGGCACGCTGCTGCCGCCGGCGCCCGAGGTTCTGGGCTGCGACCACGTGACGAGCGATCTCGATTCTGTCCTGCCCGAGCTGGACGTTGTCTACATGCTGCGCGTGCAGCAGGAGCGCCTCGAGGGTGCCCCGTTCCCGACCATTCGTGAGTACCACAAGCTCTTCGGTCTGACCAAGGACCGCGAGAAGCTCATGAAGCCCGACGCAATCATCTGCCACCCGGGCCCCATCAACCGCGGCGTCGAGTTCGATTCCTATATGGCCGACCACCCGCAACGCTCCGTCATCCTGGAGCAGGTCTACGCCGGTATCTGCGTGCGTATGGCTATCCTGTATCTGCTGCTTGGAGGTGCCGATAATGGCCTTGCTTCTTAAGAATGCCCACGTCGTCGACCCGTCCGTCGAGCTTGACGGTGTCGTTGACGTCCTGATTGACGGCGACAAGATCGCCGAGGTCGGCGAGAATCTCGCCGTCGAGGGAGCCGAGGTCCGCGACCTTTCCGGCAAGTACCTCGTCCCCGGCCTGGTGGATATGCACGTTCACCTTCGCGAGCCCGGCTACGAGGTCAAAGAGGACATCGAGAGCGGTACCCGCGCAGCTGCCAAGGGCGGCTTTACCGGTGTGTGCTCCATGCCCAACACCGATCCCGTCACCGATAACGGCACCGTCGTGGAGTTCGTCAAGTCCCGTGCTGCCGAGGTCGGTCACTGCCGCGTCTATCCGTCGGGTGCCATGACCCGCGGTCTTAAGGGCGAGGCCATGTCCGAGATGGGCGATATGGTCGCCCACGGCGCCGTCGCCTTCACCGACGACGGTCGCGGCGTGCAGGGTGCGGGCATGCTCCGTCGCTGCATGGACTACGGCAAGATGTTCGGCAAGGTCTTTATGAGCCACTGCCAGGACGAGGATCTGGTCGGCCACGGCCAGATCAACGAGGGCAAGGTCTCGACCCGTCTGGCTCTCGAGGGTTGGCCGGCTGCCGGCGAGGAGCTCCAGATCGCCCGCGACATCGAGATCGCCAAGCTGACTGGTGCCAAGCTGCACATTCAGCACATCTCCACCGCCCATGGCCTGGAGATCGTGCGTGCCGGTAAGGCCGCTGGCGTTCAGGTTACCTGTGAGGCCACCCCGCATCACATGTTCCTGACCGAGAACGACCTGGACGAGACCTACAACACCTCGCTCAAGGTCAATCCGCCGCTGCGTACCGAGGAGGATGCCGAGGCCATCCGTCAGGGCGTCATCGACGGCACCGTCGACGTTATCGTCACCGATCACGCTCCCCACACCCCGTGGGAGAAGGCCCGCGAGTTCGAGCTTGCGCCCTTTGGCATGATCGGTCTCGAGACCTCGCTGTCGCTCGTGCTCACCGAGCTGGTCAACACGGGCAAGATGACCATGGGCCGTATGGTCGAGCTCATGGCCATCAAGCCGCGTGAGATCCTGGGCCTCGACCAGGTTCAGGTCAAGGCGGGCTCCGTTGCCGACCTGACCGTGTTCGACCCCTCTGCCACCTGGACGGTCGGCGAGGACGGTTACGAGTCGCGCGCCGAGAACTCCGGTTTTGCCGGCCGCACGCTTACCGGTCGTGCCACCGATGTGTTTGTCGGCGGTAAGCAGACGCTCGCCGACGGCTGCATCTGCTAGCATAGCCTTATCGCTTTTGTGCGCGGTGCCCTTGCGGTACCGCGCTTTCTGTTCGTTTGGACCATGCAACCGCATGGGGGATTGGAGCGTCTATGCCCACACCTTCCACTGCACGCATGCACGACTTTGAGGTCGTCTCGAACCAGGAGATCGCCGACGGCATCTTCTCGCTCGTAATTTCGGCCCCCAAGCTTGCAAGTGCGCTCAAGCCCGGTCAGTTTGTGAACATCGCCGTACCCGGCGATGCGTCCTCGCTGCTTCGCGTGCCCCTGAGCTACTACCGCGCCGACGCCGAGGCCGGCACTGTCGAGCTGTGGTACGCCGTCGTGGGCGACGACACCCGTCGCCTGTCGCAGATGGCCCCCGGCTCCAAGTCCAACCTGTTGGGCCCTGGCGGCCGCGGCTGGCTTGTTCCCGAGGGCACCAGGAAGGCGCTGCTCGTGGCGGGCGGCATCGGTGTTCCGCCCGTGCTGTGCCTTGCCGGCAAGCTTGCCGAGCAGGGTGTGGCCGTCGACGTGTGCCTGGGTTTTGGCACCGCTTCCAAGGCCGTGGGCATCGATGAGTTCCGCGCGCTGGGCGCCACGGTCAACGTTTGCACCGACGACGGCTCGCTCGGCACGCACGGCTTCTGCACCGATCCTGCCGCCGAGCTGCTCGGCGAGGGCGGTTATGACTACGTCGCCAGCTGCGGTCCCGCCGTCATGATGAAGAAGGTCGCCGCCGCTGCCGCCGAGGCCGGTGCGTACTGCGAGGTGTCCCTCGAGCGCATGATGAGCTGTGGCTTTGGCGCCTGCAACACCTGCAATGTCGAGACGGTCGACGGTATGAAGGGCGCCTGCATGTGCGGCCCCGTGTTCGATGCTTCCAAGGTGGTGGTCTTCTAGTGGGTACCGTGAACATGGCCGTCGATTTCGGCGGCGTCAAGATGCAGAACCCCATCAACACCGCAGCCGGTACCTTTGGCTACGGTTGGCAGTTCCAGAACTTCTTTGATGTTTCCCAGCTGGGCGCCATCACCACCAAGGGTTGCGCTGCCGAGCCCTGGCCCGGCAACCCCGCGCCCCGCATGGCCGAGATCCCCGGCGGTATGATCAACTCCGTGGGCCTTCAGAACCCCGGCGTGGCCGCCTTTGCCCGCGAGTCCGGTCCGTGGCTCGAACAGCTGTCCAAGGACGGCTGCCAGGTCATCTGTCAGGTTGCCGGCCACTCCGTCGAGGAGTTTGTCCGCGCGCTCGAGATGTATGTCGAGCTGTGCCCCTGGGCTGCCGGCTACGAGATCAACGTCAGCTGCCCCAATATTGCCGCCGGCGGTGCCGCCATGGGCTCCTCGCCCGAGGGCGCCTCTGCCGTTATGGCTGCCTGCCGTAAGGTGACCGATAAGCCGCTGTTCGTAAAGATGGCTCCGGTTAACGTTGCCGAGATTGCCAAGGCTCTCGAGGCCGCCGGCGCCGACGGCCTTTCGGTCATTAACTCCATCCAGGGCATGGCCATCGACGTCCATACCCGCAAGTCCCGCGTGGCCAAGCCCAAGGGCGGCCTTTCGGGCCCGCTGTGCCACCACATCGCCGTGCGCATGGTCTGGGAGGTCGCTCAGGCCGTCGATATCCCCATCAACGGCGTCGGCGGTGTCATGACCGGCGAGGATGCGGCCGAGTTTATCCTGGCCGGCGCCACCTGCGTGTCGGTCGGCATGGCCAACTTCGTCGATCCGTGCGCTTCGCTCAAGATCGCGCACGAGCTCGAGGCCTGGGCTGAGTCCCAAGGCGTGAAGGACATCAACGAACTGGTAGGTGCTTTCGAATGCTAGAGACCGATGCCCGCGACCGCGTAATCGTCGCTCTCGACTGCGACCGCGAGCGTGCGCTCGAGCTCGCCCACGAGCTTTCGGGCCATGCCGCCTGGCTCAAGGTTGGCATGACGCTCTATTACGCTGAGGGCCCCGAGATCGTCAAGACCTTTAAGGACCTGGGCTTTAAGGTCTTCCTTGACCTCAAGTTCCATGATATTCCGCATCAGGTTCGCGGTGCCGCCCGTTCGGCCTCGCTTGCCGGTGCCGACCTGCTCTCGGTTCACGGCTTGGGTTCGGGCGCCATGCTCGCTGCCTGCCGCGAGGGTGCCGAGGAGGCGCGCGAGGACCGCGCCAAGCTCGTCGCCATCACCGTGCTCACGAGCATGAATCAGGATGCCTTGAGCGAGATCGGCGTCGAGTCGCCCGTGGCCGAGGAGGCCGCCCGCCTGGCAAAGCTCGCTCAGGCCAACGGCATCGATGGCATCGTGTGCTCGCCGATGGAGGCTCACGACATGCGTGAGCTGCTGGGTCCTGATGCCCTGATCGTGACTCCGGGTGTGCGTCCGGTGGGTGCCGCCCTTGGTGACCAGTCCCGCGTGGCGACGCCTTCCCAGGCTATCGAGCGTGGCGCAAGCCACATTGTGGTGGGCCGTCCCATCACCGGTGCCGACGATCCGGTTGCCGCCTTTGACGCCATCGTCGCTGAGCTGGTCGAAAACGTCGCGTAAAAGATTCCCCTAAGTCACCACTTTTGGGTTTCATTAGCACAAAATAGCCCCTGTGCCTGCGTAAACTTTCCCATCCTTTGTGTGGAATCGCAGGTCAGGGGCTTAACTTTGGGCGCAGTATATTGCACTTTTTGCGGGTATCGTCTAACCTATGGAGCCGCGATTGGGCATTTTGTACGTTCTACGTGCTAAAATGCCAATTATTGAATCAGATATAACCCAACTATTTGGAGGTACGAATGGCACTCCCTCAGCTTACCGATGAGCAGCGCAAGCAGGCTCTTGAGAAGGCTGCTGCCGCACGTCACGCCCGCGCTGAGCTTCGCGAGCAGATCAAGAAGGGCGAGAAGTCCCTCGAGTCCGTGCTCAACTCCGATGACCCCATCGCTTCCCGCATGAAGGTTTCCACCCTCATCGAGTCTCTCCCTGGTTATGGCAAGGCCAAGGCCGCCAAGATTATGGAGGAGCTCGGTATCTCCGCTACCCGTCGCGTCCAGGGCCTCGGCGTCCGTCAGCGCGAGCAGCTCCTCGAGCAGCTGACCAAATAAGTGAGCGCTCAGGATTCCAAGCTCTTTGTGATTTCTGGACCGTCAGGCGCAGGGAAGGGTACGCTCGTCACTCGTGTGCGCGAGCGCCGCTCGAACCTGGGCCTGACGGTTTCGGCTACCACGCGAGCACCACGCAAAGGTGAGGTCGACGGCGTCAACTACTTTTTTCTGACGCGCGAGGAGTTCGACCGCCGCGTGGCAAACGGCGAGTTTGTTGAGTGGGCCGAGGTCCACGGTAACTGCTACGGCACGTTGGTGAGCGAGGTCACATCCAAGCTCGCCTCGGGCGCGTCTCTGATTTTGGAGATCGATGTCCAGGGCGCCCTGCAGGTGAAGGAGCGTTTCCCCGAGGCCGTGCTGATCTTTATCAAGCCGCCTTCGCTTGAGGTGCTCCGCGAGCGTCTAGTCGGTCGCGGTACCGAGACGCCCGAGACGATTGAGCTGCGTATGGCAAACGCCGCCGATGAGCTTGCCCTTGCCGACCGCTACGACGACGTCGTGGTAAATGACGATCTCGACCGCGCGACCGATGAGCTCGTTCGCGTTCTCGATATGCATGAAAGGATCTGAGGTCCGTGTCCGTTGTAAAGCCTTGCATTGACGATCTTCTGGAGAAGACCGATCACAACCGCTTCCTGCTCGCTTCGCTTGCCTCCAAGCGCGCCTGCGACATCAATAGCATGCTGCGTGGCCAGCACAACCGCGTGCTTGCCGTCCAGGATGTCGATGACATCACCATCGGGCTTTCCGGTGCCGACACCATCTCGATGGCTATGGACGAGATTGTCGACGGCGACATCTCTTACGACGAGGCCCGTTACGAGAAGGCGCTCGGCCACAAGGTTGCTGAAGCCTAAATGGCGGCTCGCGTCTGCCTGGTCCACTATCACGAGGTTGGACTGAAGGGTAAGAACCGTGCACATTTTGAGCATATCCTCATGGATAACATCAAGGCGGCCTTGGCCGCCTTTTCCGTGAATGCCGTGTCTCGAATTTCCGGTTATATTCTCGTGACCTTTAACGAGCATCAGGCCGACGAGGCGGCGCGTGTCATTCGCACCGTTCCCGGCGTTGCTCGTGTGTCTTTGGCGTATCACACCAATCGCGACCCTCAGGAGTACTGTGCCGCCGCCGTGAAGGCGCTGCGCGAGTTTGGTTCCTTCGATTCGTTTAAGGTGCACGCCAAGCGCTCCAATACCGATTATGAGCTCACCTCGATTGACATCAATCGTCAGGTGGGCGAGGTGCTGTGCGAGGCCTTCCCCGATAAAAAGGTTCAAATGCACGACCCCGATGCGATGGTGCACGTACTGGTGGTCCAGGGTAGCGTTTATGTGTACGCGCGCTCCGAGCGCGGCGTGGGCGGTCTGCCGGTGGGTTCTGCCGGCAAGGTCGTGACGCTGCTGTCGTCGGGTATTGATTCTCCGGTGGCAACCTGGATGCTCGCGCGTCGCGGCGCGGTGTGCGTGCCGGTACATTTCTCAGGTCGTCCGCAGACGCCCGACACGAGCGAGTATTTGGTGCAGGACATCATCCGTGCGCTTGAGCCGGGTGTCCAGATCGGCCGCCTGTACGTGGTGCCGTTTGGCGACTGCCAGCGTGAGATTTCGGTCACCTGTCCCAGCAACCTGCGCGTGATCATGTATCGCCGCATTATGTATTCGGTTGCCGAGCGCATTGCACACATCGAGGGCGCCAAGGCCATCGTGACGGGCGAATCGCTTGGACAGGTTGCCTCCCAAACGCTTGAGAATATCATGGCCGTTAACGAGGCCGTGAAGATCCCCGTGTTCCGTCCTCTCATCGGTTCGGACAAGCAGGAGATTATCGCGCGTGCCGAAGAGATCGGTACCTTCGATATCTCGACCGAGGCCGCTCCCGACTGCTGCACGCTCTTTATGCCGCGCCGCCCCGAGACGCACGCCAAACTCGATGCCGTGCATGAGGCGTGGGAGTTGTTCGATCACGAGGAGATGATTGAGCGCTTGCTCAGACAGACCGAGTACATCGATTTTGAGAGCAACACGTATAAGGCCCCTAAGACCTTAAAACGCAAACATTCGGAGCTTGCTCCGCGTGAGATTTACCAAGATCACGAGTAAACTTGTGCATAGACCGACGATGCTCTTGCATCGTCGGTCTTTTGCTATCTGGGCATTTTGCGGCTAAGTGTTCATTTGCTGACGTGTGCCTGAATAAATGGACAGATTTGTGCAAGGTTTTGGTCAGCTTTTGGTTTGACCGCGAAAACCGGTTTTGGGGCGTGGCTGTTGCGGAACTCCTTTCCTGACACGATGTTGTTGGGAGGTTTTGCTATGGCGCAGCGCGAACAACACGAACGGGTCAAACGGATGGACCGCTTGGCGGACAAGCTGCTCGGTCATAAGGCAGTGGTGATGGCGATACTGGTCGTCATTGCGATGGCGAGTGGACTGGCGATGGCGAACCTTAGCGGCGGTGCCGGCGGCGTGTCGTTTGAGCACACTGATGGTTTGGGCTCGTTGGTGGAGCCGGGATCCGGCGATGCCTCGAGCGGAAAGATATCCGAAGGCTCTTCGCCTAAGGCGTCTGCCGCGGCAGAGGTCTATGTCGATGTTGATGGCGCCGTTGTGTCGCCCGGTGTATATCGCCTCAAGGACGGCGCGCGGGTGGCTCAGGCGATTGATGCCGCCGGCGGGCTGGCGCCCGAGGCAGACGTTACGGGGCTCAATCGGGCATCCAAGGTCGTCGATGGACAGAAGATTCACGTTCCAACGGTAGGGGAGCAGCAGGCGTCCATTGCGGAAGCCGATGTTGATGGTGGGGCTTCCGCGTCATCGGGCGTGAGTGGCGCAACAGGTCTAGTAAACATCAATACGGCAAGCGCGGCAGAGTTGCAGACGCTCTCGGGCATCGGTCCCTCCATGGCCCAGTCGATTATCGATGAACGGACAAAGAACGGTGCTTTTGCCTCGGTTGACGATCTGATGCGTGTGTCGGGAATCGGCGAGAAGAAGCTTGCCAAAATCAAAGATTGCATCTGCGTATGAGTGCGACCGAGCGCGAGCATGTGATGCCTCCGCGGCCCCTGCTTCCGTGGACGATGGCCTTGTGTGCCGGCATGTGCATGAGCTGCGCCTTGGTGCTTAACGTGGCCGCTGATGCGCTGCTGAGGGAGCGGGCGCCGGCGGTCGGGCTGCTATGGGCCATTCCCGTTGCGGCGGCGGTATTCGTTGTGCTGGCTCAATCTTGTGCGCGGCTTGCCCCTTTGAAGCGGTGGTTGTATGCCGCGTCCGTCGGTCTCGTGGCGGGAGCGGTCGTCTCGGCGTGGTGGGCTGTGGGTGCGCTCAGCGCCTCGAAGGCGCTCGACGGTCGAGCGGCAAGCGGCCTCGAGTTTATCGTGCAGGGCGATCCATCCATAAACGACGACGTGTATTCCTATACCTGCGAGGCACGCGCGGACGGTAAGAACTTGGCAACGGTTCGCCTATCGTGCGACCGCGAGCTCAAGGTCGGGGCGCACGTGCGTGTTATCGGCCGCGTTTCACGTTTTGAGAACGATGCATATGGACGATCGCGCGTGCTCCGAGGCGAGGTGCGCAAGGTTCAAGCCGTTCGAGTTGTGTCGGTCGATGAGGGCTCTCCGGGGCCGCTGCTTCGGCTGCGAAATGGGCTGCTTGCGTCCATCGCGCCTGCAACCGACCCGGCGCGTGCGCTCATAGCCGGTGTCGTCTGCGGTCGTTCGGCCGAGCTGCGCGTCCAGCCCGCGGGCGACTGGTTTTCGGTAACGGGAACGGCGCATCTTATCGCCGTCTCGGGCAGCCATTTGGCTATCGTGGGGTTTGTAATCGAGGGTGTATTGCAAAAGACTCGGTGCTCACGTGGTCTTCAGCGGGCGATATTGGCGATAACGCTTGTGGGCTACGCTGCCTTTACGGGCGCGTCTCCCTCGGCCGTGCGCGCGTGCTGCATGGTGTTCGCGACGCTTGTCGTAAACGGCGCGGGGCGTCGCCGGCACGGCGCATCGGCACTCTTCGTAACCATGTCTATCTTTGTGCTACTGCGGCCGACGGTGCTGTTCGAGATGGGCTTTCAGCTTTCATGTGCCAGCGTTTTTGCCATTCTGTGCTTTTGCCCCTATGCGACCTACACTTTGGGTGAGCTGAGTGTGCCATCGGGCGTTGCAAGCATGCTTTCCGTCACGTTGTGCTCGCAACTGGCGACACTTCCCATTACCATTCCTGCCTTCGGTACGTTCTCGCTCATTGCTCCGCTGGCAAATGCGGTCATCGGCCCGGTGGTGAGCGTACTGCTTGCTGTGTCCATCGTGCTGGTTCCCTTTTCGCTCGTGGCACCGTTGCGGACTTGGGCGCTCATTGTGCCCATGATTGCCGCCCGCTGCGCGCTGTTCTTCGAGCAGCTGTTTGCCGCCGTGCCGGGTGCATCCGTGAGTGTGTCGCCCGATAGCGTGTGGATTTACCTAGTGCCGTGTTTGCTGGCGGTTCTGCTGGTCTGGTGGCCGCGTCCCCGTGCACGTCCTATGGCGGTGGGGCTTGCATGCCTGGTGCTCTTGGCTGCGATTCCGTACGTCTACTGGGATCGATTCGCTCCGCCTTCGGTGACGGTGCTCGATGTGGGCCAGGCGGATGCGATTCTTATCCGCCAGGGCGGCGCGGTAGCACTCGTCGACTGCGGGCTCGACGAGCGCGTGGTAGCGGCGTTGGTTCGCAATAACGTGCACCATATCGATGCCGTCTTTGTGACGCATTGGGATGAGGACCACTGGGGTGGTCTGCCTGCCGTGCTCGGACGGTTTTCGGTCGGAACGATTGCCGTGGCGGCGGATGCGCTGGAGGATGCTCCTGCCGAGGTATTGAACCGACCTGGCGTTGAGTATCGGCAGGTGCGCCTTGGGGATACGGTCGACATCGGCTCATTTTGCGCCCGCGTGATGTGGCCATTCGAGTCCGTGGATGGCGAGGGAAATGATGACTCGCTTGTCCTGCTGCTCTCTTATGTTCAGGAAGGCAAGGGCCTGCGTATGCTCCTCACCGGCGATGCCGAGCTCGACCAAGAACGGGAATTCGTGCAGGAGGTGGGGGATATCGATGTCCTTAAACTTGGGCATCACGGCTCTAAGGTTTCAGTCGATGGTGAGTTGCTGGACGTCTTGAAGCCCGAGCTTTCCCTCGCGAGCGCGGGCGAGGGGAATCGATACGGCCATCCGTCCGATGCCTGCATCGATGCCGTTAAGGATGCGGGCGGCGTGTTCGCGTGCACTATCGAACACGGCGACATTACCGTCATGCCGACTGCGAATGGCTTTGCGATGCGATGCCAGCGACCGTGAGGACGTCGTTGGCGTGTGGTGGGCCCCTGGGCTAGAATGGCACGGAACGAATACGAAGGTCTGCGGGAGGGGAGCGCGATGTCCGAAACCGGTCTGTTGCCGGCATATCTGATCGTCGGTACCGACGGAGTCAAACGCGACCATGCTGTCTCACGTATGAAGGCGCGTCTGGAAAAGACGGGCATGGTCGAATTCAACCTCGACGAGCGCGATATGACCAAAGACCCCGATATCGAGTCGATTATCGGATCGCTCAACACCTTTCCCATGGGCAGCGAGTTTCGCCTGGTAATCCTTGACGGCTGCTCAAAACTCGCCAAAGCGATCTCCGAGCCGCTTGTCGACTATCTGGCGAGTCCCAGCCCCACGACGGTTTGCCTTATCATCGCCGACTCGCTTGCCAAGAACACGCGCCTGTATAAGGCGATCGCCAAGATCGACAAGAAGGCCGTGATCGATTGCTCCGGCACCAAGCGCTGGGAGCTTCCGCGCCGCGTGCAGCAGATGGCGACGCAGCACGGCAAGTCGATCTCGACGGCGGCCGCCGAGGAGCTCGTCTCGCGTTCGGGTGAAAACACTCGCATGCTCGATAACGACTTGGCTAAGCTTGCCCAGATGGTCGAGGCGCCCCAGATTGAGCTTGCCGACGTTGAGCGCTGGATTGTACGTACGGCCGAGGTTCAACCCTGGGACTTTCTCAATGCGGTCTCGGCCCGTGACATGCGCCGTTCGCTCGAGCTCTTCAATCTAATGCCCGCCAAGAGCTACGTGTGGACGTACACATTGCTGTGCGGCCGCATTCGCGAGCTTATCGTTGCCAAGGCGCTCGATGCGCGCGGACAGGGTCGTGAGCTGGCCGCAACGCTCAAGCTCCAGTCCTGGCAGGTCAAGAATCACCTGACCTGGGCACGTCGCTTTTCGATGGCAGAGCTCGTCGCAGCGCTCGAGGGTGCCGTTGATGTGGAGCTCGCGCTCAAGGGTTCGGCCGATTCTCAGACCGCGCTTTTGCTCTGGATTACGAACATCTTGAGAAAATCGTGATGATACCTGCCTATTTGACAAATTCGTTCTATCCCTTTGAGGGGGAGCGTGCTATAGTAGGCGCTTGCATGACCTCACCGTGTCTCAGAGGTGTCATACATTTTTTGCAAGGAACTCGAAAGGAACTCCAGAAGTGGCAAACATCAAGTCTCAGAAGAAGCGTATCCGCACCAATGAGGCAGCTCGCATGCGTAACAAGGCTGTCAAGTCCGAGCTCAAGACGCTGACCAAGCACGTCCAGTCCGCCGTCGCCGAGGGCGACGCCGAGAAGGCCCAGGCTGCCCTCAAGACCGTCACCAAGCGTCTCGACATGGCTGCCGCCAAGCATGTTATCCACAAGAACCAGGCTTCCAACCGCAAGTCCGGTCTTGCCAAGCTCGTGAACAGCATCAACGCTTAAGTTGTAAATTTCACACCACACAGATTACGCGCATAAATGGAGCCTGTTTTATGGAACAGGCTCCATTTTTTGTACCGCTCGGGTAAGATAGTCCGCATGAATACTTCAATTGACATTTCCCACATCCGCAACTTCTCGATTGTTGCGCACATCGACCATGGCAAGTCCACGATCAGTGACCGCATTCTCGAGCTCACCCATACCGTCGACGAGCGCGACATGGAGTCGCAGCTGCTCGACACCATGGATATCGAGCGCGAGCGCGGCATCACGATCAAGTCCAATGCCGTTCGCGTGTCCTATGACGCCGACGATGGCGAGACGTATCAGTTCAATCTGATCGATACGCCGGGCCACGTGGACTTTACCTATGAGGTCTCGCGCTCGCTGGCGGCCTGTGAGGGCGCGGTGCTCGTCGTTGACGCCACGCAGGGCGTCGAGGCGCAGACCGTCTCCAACGCGACGCTCGCCATGAACGCCAATCTGGACATTGTGCCGGCCATCAACAAGATCGACCTGCCCTCGGCTCATCCCGACGAGGTTAAGACCGAGATCGAGGATGACCTGGCGATCCCTGCCGATGATGCCGTGTGTGTCTCGGGCAAGACCGGCGAGGGCATCCACGATCTGCTGGAGTCCATTGTCTTTTTGATCTCTCCGCCCAAGGGCGATGCGAACGCGCCGCTCAAGGCACTCATTCTGGATTCATACTTCGACGAGTATCGTGGCGTCGTCGCCACGGTCCGCGTCTTTGACGGTTCCATCAAAAAGGGCGATACCCTGCGCATGATGCAGGCAAAGGGCGACTTTTTGGTCGATGGCGTGGGCGTCAAGCGTCCCGCCGAGACCCCGGTCGACGCGCTCACGGTCGGCGAGGTCGGATACGTGGTCACGGGCCTGAAGGACCCCGAGGCCGTTCGCGTGGGCGATACCCTCACGTGGGCGTCGAATCCCTGCCCCGAGCCGCTTCCCGGCTACCGCGAGGCCAAGCCCATGGTCTATACGGGCCTGTTCCCGATCGATAACAAGGACTACGAGAACCTGCGTGACGCGCTCGATAAGCTGCACGTCAACGACCCGTCGTTGGTGTGGGAGCCCGAGACCTCGGTGGCGCTCGGCTTTGGCTTCCGCGTGGGCTTCTTGGGCCTGCTGCATATGGAGGTCGTCAAGGAGCGCCTGGAGCGCGAGTTCAATCTGGACCTGATCGCCACGAGCCCCTCGGTGGACTATCACGTCTACAAGACTGACGGCGAGATGATTGATGTCCGCAGCCCGCAGGA
Organism: uncultured Collinsella sp.; assembly: GCA_905213265.1. GTDB lineage: Bacteria > Actinomycetota > Coriobacteriia > Coriobacteriales > Coriobacteriaceae > Collinsella. Next base: position 13,272 of record CAJMHR010000031.1, on the reverse strand, counting down.
CCTTCCCGAGGCCACGCGCATCGAGCGTATCGAGGAGCCCTACCTCAAGGCAAAGATCATCTGCCCGCCTGAGTACACGGGCGCCGTCATGCAGCTCGCCATCGAGCACCGCGGCATTACTACCGACATGATCCATCTCACGAGCAAGTCGGTCGAGATGCGCTTCGATATGCCGCTCGCCGAGCTCATCCTGGACTTCTTTGACCAGCTTAAGAGCCGTACCAAGGGCTATGCCTCCCTCGACTACGAGTTCAACGAGTACCGTCCCTCCGAGCTCGTTAAGCTCGATATCTTGCTTTCGGGCGACGAGGTGGACGCGCTGTCGTTTATCGTCCACAAGGACAAGGCCTACGGTCTTGCCCGCGGCCTATGCGACAAGCTCAAGGAGATCATCCCGCGTCAGCTGTTCGAGGTTCCCATCCAGGGTGCTATCGGCAACAAGATCATCGCCCGTTCCACCGTCAAAGCGCGTCGCAAGGACGTGCTTGCAAAGTGCTATGGCGGCGATATCTCGCGTAAGCGCAAACTGCTCGAGAAGCAGAAAGAGGGCAAGAAGCGCATGAAGGCCATCGGCTCGGTCGAGGTCCCTCAGGAGGCCTTTATGGCGATCCTCAAGGTGGACGAGTAGGTCCATGGCGCTTTCTGAATACAGCAAGCAGCTGCTGGGTGCCTATGCCGAGCAGCCGTTCCTTATGGCTCCCATGGCGGGCGTGACTGACCCTGCCTACCGCATCATGTGCCGTCGCCGCGGTGCCAATCTCGCCTATAGCGAGATGGTGAGCGTGGCGGGCCTTGCCTATGCTAGCAACAAAACGTGGCGCCTGGTGCTGCCGGCCGACGAGGAGCAGCAGATTTGCGTGCAGCTCTTTGGCTCCAAGCCCGATCAGTTTGCGAGTGCCGTCGTCGCCGTCGAGGAGCGTGTGGGCGATCGCCTGTCGCTCATCGATATCAACATGGCCTGTCCTGCCCGAAAGGTTGTCACCAAGGGCGAGGGCTCTGCCCTTATGCGCACGCCCGATTTGGCCGAGAAGATCGTCGAGGCGGCGGTGGGCGCGGCGCATGTGCCCGTGACCGTAAAGATCCGCAAGGGCTTTTATGCCGAGGACCGTAATGCCGCGACGTTTGCCCAGATGCTCGAAGGCGCCGGTGCCGCCGCAGTCGCCGTACATGGTCGTTGCGCCACGCAGCTCTACACGGGCCAGGCCGATTGGTCGGTCGTCGATGAGGTGGCCGACGCCGTCGAGATTCCCGTTATCGGTTCGGGCGATGTGTTCTCGGCCGAGGACGCTGCTGAGCATCTGCAAGGCTCGAGTGCCAGCGCGGTGTTTATCGCGCGCGGCATCTACGGCAATCCGTGGGTGTTCGGTGATGCTCGCGCCCTTGCGCTCGATGGCACGCCGGTGCCGGCGCGCAGCTCCGTCGAGCGCCTGGACGCCCTGCGTGAACACCTAACGCTGACGCATGAGCTCCTGCCGCTCATGTCGCGTGCCCGCACGTACGCAAGCTGGTACTTAAAAGGCATGCCCCATGCCGCCGCTTGGCGTGCCCATGTGGTGCGCTGCTCCACGTATGAGGAGTTCATGGCGCTGGTCGATGAGATCGAGCACGATGTGGTGGCCTGCGAGGCTGCCCTTGCCGCCGGTGAATCGGTGCCCCCTCATCCGCTGGAGGCTTAAGGGTGGCCGTTACCGCGCTGTACGTGCATGTGCCGTTTTGCGCCCAAAAGTGCCGGTACTGCGACTTTGACTCGCGCAGTTTTGCTCCGTACGAACTGACCGCTGCACTCGATGCCTATTTTGAGCAGTTGTTCGCGCGCCTCGATGCTTTTGGCAAAGCTGGGGCCCTTAACCAGATCCGCACCGTCTATGTTGGCGGCGGTACGCCGTCGCTGGCGGGGGAGCGCTTGGTGGAGCTGGCGCGGCGTATTCGTGCGTCGTGCGCCCCCGTTGAGTTTACCTGCGAGGCTAATCCTGAGTCGCTGACCGCCGAGCTTGCCGCTGCACTTGTCAAGGTTGGTGTCACACGCGTCTCTCTGGGCGTGCAAACGCTCGATAACACCGAACTTACTGCCATCGGCCGTATTCACGATGCCGATCGGGCGCTCGCCGCTATCGCGATGGTCAAGAACGCTGGGCTTGACGTGTCGTGCGACCTTATGTGTGGACTTCCCGGGCAGACCGCAGTGAGTTGGAAGCGCACGCTCGATGGCGTGCTGGCGGCGGCTCCGCATCATGTGTCGGTTTACCCGCTCACGCTCGAGGAGGGGACGCCCCTCTATCGCATGGCGTGCCGCGACGAGTCGCTCGAGCCTGATGAGGATTTTCAAGCTTCGTGCATGGACGTGGCACGCGAGCTCCTGGGTGCCGCTGGCTATCACCCGTATGAGGTGGCGAGCTACGCGCTCGACGGCCATGAGTGCGCCCATAACATTGCTTACTGGACCGGCCGGGGCTATTTGGGCCTGGGTCGCTCTGCCGCCGGTATGCTCGACGCCGAGGATTTTGATCGCTTGGCCGGGCTGTTTCCCGGCGTGTCTGCTCGCGGCGATGCGTACCGCGTGCGACTGGTGCAACGTGACGATGCCGCGACGACGTTTGATTTCGAGTATCTGTCGCAGCGTGAGGCTGCGGCTGAAGACCTGATGCTCGCTTGTCGCATGACGCGCGGTATTGCATCCGACCTGTTGATTCGTGCGGCTTGCGTCATCCCAACGGGCGAGCTGGCAGCTTCCTGCGATCGCGCGCTCGAATTGGGTCTTGCCACTTGGGTGCCCGAGACGCTCGGGGTCCATGAGGGACCCCTCACTTCGGCAGATGTCGTCGCGGGCCGCGTTCGCGCTCGTCTGGCGCCGACACACCTGGGCTGGCTCGATGGAAATGTTCTGTTCGAGCTGTTTTGGGATCTAGCTTAGGCCGCTCGGGTAGAATTACCGGAATATATACGCTGCTGTGAGCAGGAGGTTGCCGCGCATGGCGACGATGAACGAAAAAGATTACTACGAGATTCTGGGTGTCTCCAAGGACGCCACCTCGCGTGATATTCAAAAGGCCTTCCAGCAAAAGGCCCGCAAGCTCCATCCGGACGTCAACAAAGAGCCGGGTGCCGAGGAAAAGTTTAAAGAGGTTTCCGAGGCCTACGCCGTGCTTTCGGATGAGCAAAAACGTGCGCGCTACGACGCCATGCGTTCTGGCAATCCCTTCGCCGGTGCTCCTACGGCTTCGCCCTATGGCGGCGGCTACACCGGCAGCGCGGGCTATGGCAATCCCTTTGAGGGCGGTTTTCCCTTTGGTGGCGCCTGGGGCCAGCCGCGTCGCGGGCAGGCTGCCTACAATCCCGAGAACGGCGCCAACGTGGTCGTCGATATCAAACTCGACGCCAAGGAGGCCAAGGGCGGTGCCCGCAAGACCGTCCGCTACACGCGCTTCGATACCTGTAACAACTGCGGCGGTTCGGGCTCCGTTTCGTCTGAGCATGCCCATACCTGCCCAAGCTGCGGTGGCCGCGGCCACATCGACGTTGACCTGTCCTTCCTGTTTGGTGCGGGCACGTTCCAGTCGGTCTGCCCCGAGTGCGGCGGTTCCGGTAAGGTCGTGGCCGACCCCTGTCCTGATTGCGGCGGCAGCGGTCGTACTCGCGTAACCTCCGAGCAGACGATTGAGTTTCCTGCCGGCACGCACGATGGCGACGAGGTCCGCATTGGCGGCATGGGCCATGCTGGCACCAACGGTGCCGCGGGCGGCGATCTGGTCGGCCGCGCCCATGTTGAGGCCGAGCGCTTGGAAGGCAAAGCTCGTACCGGTTTTTACCTGATGGGCATCGTGGCGCCGTTTTTGGTACTCTCGGCCATCTCGGGCGTGTTCTCGGCCTTTGCCGTGATGTGCTTTATTCCGTTTACCATGGGCCTGTTCATGGTGCTTTCGGACGGTGTGCTTCATCGCAGTCTGCTGTGGTGGAAGCGCGGTGCGATGCAGTTTGCCAACGGTTTTGCCAACGGCTTCATGTTCGCGCTCGTGTCGGTTTGGTTCGCGAGCTGCTCGCAACGGGCCATGCTTTCGCCGTACCAAATGCAATAACATCAAACCCTCTGTTTGCGGCCGGCCCAGCTTGGGTATAGGACGCACTGTGACAATAATGAAAGTCGGAAGGATTCGGTCGTGTCGGAAAATAGGGATTACTACGAGGTGCTTGGCGTCGACAGGGATGCCGACGCGCGGACGATTAAGCGCGCGTTTCTAAAGAAGGCCCGTACCGTACACCCGGACGTTTCGGACGACCCCGAGGCCGAGGCCAAGTTCAAGGAGCTCAACGAGGCCTATTCCGTTCTTTCCGATGAGCAGAAACGTGCTAACTACGACCGTTACGGCACCGCCGACGGCCCTGGTGGTTCGGGCTACGTCGATATCAACGATATCTTTGGTGGCATGGGCATGGACGACTTGTTCTCGTCGTTCTTTGGCGGCGGTGCCGGCGGTGGCGCCCGCAGCCGTCGTGAGCGTCGTCGCGGACGTGACATGGCCATCTCGCTTTCGGTGACGCTCGAGGAGGCGGCGCTCGGCTGCAAAAAGACGATCAGCTATGACCGCCTTGCTCCCTGCGAGGATTGCAACGGTACGGGCAAGGCTGACGGTGCGACCGAAAAACAGTGCAGCCGCTGCCACGGCACGGGCTATGTCACCACGGTCCAGCGCTCTTTTTTGGGCCAGGTCCAGTCCTCTTCGCCTTGCCCCGACTGCCACGGCGAGGGCACGGTCATCGATCATCCCTGCGAGACCTGTGACGGCCAGGGCCGCACGCCTTCGCACGAAAAGATTGACATCGATATTCCCGCCGGCGTTTCGACCGGTCGCCAGCTGCGTGTGAGCGGCTTTGGCGAGGCCGGCCTTCGCGGCGAGCCTTCGGGCGACCTGATTGTCAACGTGCGCGTTGCCGACCATGAGCGCTTTAAGCGCAACGGTGACGACCTGTACCTGGTGAGCGATATCTCGATTGCGCAGGCTGCGCTCGGCTGCGAGATCGAGGTCGAGGGCATTATGCCCGACGAGGTCGTTAAGGTGACGGTTCCCGCCGGCGCCCAGTACGGCGACACCGTGAGCGTCAATAATTACGGAATGCCGCGCATTGGCGGTGGCGGTTCGCGCGGCCGCCTGATCGTGCAACTGCGCGTGGTTGTTCCCATCAATCTCTCCAATAAACAGCGCGAGCTGCTCCGTGCTTTTGCCGATGAGATGGGCGATGACGTCACTTCCGGTAAGAAGTCGGTGACCGACCGTATCAAGAGTGCCCTCGACGATATCCTCGATTAAGGAGCCCGCGTGCTCGCACCCCATATTTCCGTCGTCAACCTCGGCTGCCGTGTCAACCGGGTTGAGTCTGACCGTATCACTGCCGATCTTATGCGCCTGGGCTTTGCTATGGTGGAGCCCCAGGATGCCGATCTGATCGTCATTAACACCTGTGCCGTTACGGGCGAGGCCGAGGCCAAGACCCGTAAGGCCGTCCGTCATGCGCTGGCCTATCCGGGCGAGCCTTACGTGGTCGTAACCGGCTGCGTCGTCAACCTGCATCCCGAGGAGTTGCTGGAGCTCTCCGATCGCGTGATCGCCGAGCCGTCCAAGATCGATGTCGCCGAGCGCGTCTGCGAGGTGCTGGGTGTCGAATCCGATAGCGTTCCCGCCTGCAGCGATGGCGAGGTGGTCGATGCGCTCGGTCGCTCTCGCCTGGGCGTGAAGATTCAGGACGGCTGCAACCATCGCTGCACCTATTGCATTGTGTGGAAGGCACGCGGCCCCGAGCGCTCCGTGCCCGTCGAGTCCGTGCTCGAGCAAGTTCGCGAGGCCCAGGAGGCCGGCGTGCCCGAGGTGGTGCTGACCGGTGTGAACCTGGGTGCCTACGATGGCAAGAGCGCGACCGACGAGCACGTCGAAATCGATGAGCTGCTCGAGGCCATCATGGAGCGCACGTCTATTCCGCATGTGCGCATTTCCTCGGTCGAGCCCATGGATATCTCCGAGCGCCTGCTTAAGGTTATGGCGCGCTACCCGCAGCGTATCGCCCCGTTTTTGCACCTGCCCGTGCAGTCCGGCTGCACGGCGACCCTGCATCGCATGGGCCGTCCCTATAGCGCCGAGGCCTTTGAGGACACGGTGCGTATGATTCGCGCCAACTTGCCCCAGGCGTCCCTTTCGTGCGATGTCATCGTCGGTTTTCCCGGTGAGACGGACGAGGAGTTCGAGGAATCGCTGGCGCTGTGCCGCCGTGTGGGTTTCTCGCGTATGCACGTGTTCCGCTACAGCAAGCGTCCCGGTACCCTTGCTGCCGACATGCCCGACCAGGTGCCACCCGAGGTTATGGCCGAGCGCAGCCGCCGTATGCGGGCCGCCGCACAGGAGCTCGCTATTGCCGACGCTCGTCGTCGCGTGGGCACGGTCGAGCGTGCCGTGCTCGAGTATGGTGACAACCTGACGCTCGGCTCGTTCCATCATGCCCGTCTTGACGATACCTGTGGACTTACAGCCCCGTGCCTGCTCGATGTTGCTATCATCGGAGTCGATGATTCCGGCTTGGTCCATGCACGCAGGGAGGTTCATGGAAGCCTCGAAGATTAGACTTACCGTTCCCGAGGGAATTGATCCCTCGCGCGTTTTGGGCGCCGGCGACGGCGTCCTTCGTGCGCTTGAGAGCTTGGTTCGCGCCCATGTGGTCGCCCGTGGCGATAGCATCTCCGTGAGCGGCGACCCGGACGAGGTCGAACTCGTGGCGCGCTTTTTCGAGCACGCTTTTCGCGAGGCGGCCGCCGGGCGCACGCTGTCTGCCGACGATGTCTCTCGCTGCCTGGCCGTCTTGCGCGACGGTGAGCACGAGGCTACGTCGCTTCGCGATGACGTGCTGCTTTCGTATCGCGGCCGCGTCATTCGCCCCAAGACGCTCGGGCAAAAGCGCTATGTGGATGCCATCCGCTCGCATACCATCACGTTTGGCTTGGGTCCTGCCGGTACCGGTAAGACCTATCTGGCCATGGCGCTCGCCGTTGCCGCGCTCAAGCGTCACGAGGTGGGCCGTCTGATCTTGACGCGTCCGGTTGTCGAGGCGGGGGAGAATCTGGGGTTTTTGCCCGGCACCCTCGAGGAAAAGATCGATCCCTACATGCGTCCGCTTTACGACGCCCTTTTTGACATGATGGATCGCGAGCGCACCGATGACCTTATGGAGCGCGGCGTGATCGAGATCGCCCCGCTTGCCTACATGCGCGGCCGCACGCTGAGTGATGCCTTCGTGGTGCTCGACGAGGCGCAAAATACCACGCCCGAGCAGATGAAGATGTTCCTGACGCGCCTGGGATTCAACTCCAAGTTCGTGATTACCGGCGACCTGAGCCAGCGTGACCTGGTGGGTCGTCGTGGTGGTTTGGCGGATGTCGAGAAGATTTTGGGCCGTGTCGATGATGTCGCATTTTCGCACCTCGAGCGTGCCGACGTGGTGCGCCATGCCCTGGTGGGTCGTATCGTCGAGGCATACGATACTTATGATGATGTGCGCGAGAAACGCGTACGTGACCGAAAGGAGTCCCGTTGAGTGTATTGATCAGCAACGATGCCGAGCTCGATACGCTGCTCGACGCGCAGGAGGTGGAGCACATCTGCGAGGTTGTGCTTGCCGCCGAGGGCGTTGAGCGTGAAGTCGAGATTTCCCTTTCGTATGTCGACGAGGACGAGATGCATGAGCTCAACCACGAGTGGCGCGGTATCGACCGCACCACCGATGTGCTCTCGTTTGAATGCGACTCGGCCTTTGACGAGGATATTCCCGCCGACGAGACGCTCGAGCTCGGCGATATCATCTTGGCCCCGCAGGTTATTGCCCGTCAGGCCCCCGGTTTTGGCAATAGCCCCGCTGACGAGTGTCGTCTGATGCTCGTTCACGGCATGCTGCACCTGCTGGGCTATGACCACATCGAGGACGACGAGGCCGAGGTCATGGAGGCCCGCGAGGACGCCATCCTGCGCGATCTGGCGCTCGAGCGCGGCGAGGACCCTAAGCTAGTCCACGTCGGCCCCATCACCAACCACGCCCACGACTAGGAGCCGTCTATGATTCCCGGATCGAACAAGGACCATCCGTCCTTCTTAAAGTCGTTTTCCTACGCCATGGAGGGCTTCGTCACCGCCGTCAATACCGAGCGCAACATTAAGGTCATGCTCGTTGCGGGCGTGTGCACCGTCATTGCCGGCTGTATCGTGGGGCTCGACATTGCCGAGTGGGCCACGATTATCATCTGTTGTGGCCTGGTGATTCACGGCGAGCTGTGCAACACCGCTATGGAGGCTATCGTCGACCTAGCGACCCAGGAGCTCCATCCGCTGGCCAAGCGTGCGAAGGACATCGCCGCCGCCTCCGTATACGTTCTTTCCATCACCGCCGCGATTGTGGGCTTGCTGGTATTTGCCCACGCGCTCGGCTTTATTTAGAAAGGGATTCCCATGTCCGACAATATGCAGCCTGCCGATGAGATTTTGGACGACGAGTCCCTGGACGCGGTGGATACCGAGGAGCTCGAGGATGTCGAGGAGTTCGACCCGTTTGAGGGTATGAGCGACGAGGAACTCGATGCCCTGTGCGACGAGGACGACAACCTCGCGGGCTTTGGTGACGTTGAGCCCGGTTTCCGCAGCGGCTTTGTGGCCCTGGTCGGTCGTCCCAACGCTGGCAAGTCCACGCTGCTTAATGCCTGCTATGGCAAAAAGGTCGCCATCACCTCGCCGGTGGCCCAGACGACCCGCCGCCGCATGCGCGCCGTCGTCAACCGCCCCGGCTACCAGCTGGTCTTTGTCGATACCCCCGGTATTCATAAGCCCAAGGACGGCTTGGGATCCGAGCTCAACAAGAGCGCGTTGTTCGAGCTGAACGATGTTGATGTTGTCGCGTTTTTGATTGATGCCACCAAACCGATCGGCAGGGGAGACGCCTGGGTTGCCGAGCGCGTCAGATGCGCTCGTTGCAAGAAGGTCCTGGTGCTCACCAAGGCCGATGAGGCCGACCCCGCACAGGTCATGGAGCAGCTTAAGGCAGCCCACGAACTCATGGAATATGACGACGAGATCGTGACGTCGTCGGTCAAGAACTTCAACGTCGATGCCTTTATAGAGACCGTTGCGCACTTTTTGCCTGAGGGTCCGCGTTGGTTCCCCGAGGACATGGGTACCGACGCTTCCGATGAAACGCTCGTTGCCGAGTTTGTGCGCGAGAAGGTCTTGCGCCGCACCCGTGATGAGATTCCGCACTCCGTTGGCGTGATCTGCGATGCACTCGAGCAGACCAAGAAGGTACTGCGCGTGCACGCCACCATTTACGTCGAGCGCGAGGGCCAAAAGGGCATCATCATCGGCAAGGGCGGCGAGATGATCAAGCATATCGGTATCGACGCCCGTCGCGATCTTGAGCGTATCTTTGGCACGCAGGTCTTTTTGGAGCTGGACGTGAAGGTCAAGGCCGGCTGGCGTGACGACGAGGCCCAGATTCGCCGCTTTGGCTACAACGCCGAGGACTAAGGGCGCGCGGCGCGCATGGCAGGCTCCCGGACATATCGCACGAAGGTACTCGTCCTCGACAAGACGAAGCTCAAAGAGACGGACTTGATCCTGACGATGCTTGACGAGCGGGGTCGGCAGGTTCGTGCCGTGGCAAAGGGCGCCCGCAAACCCGGTGGACGCCTGGCTGCGCGCTGCGAGCTGTTCTGTACCGTCGATATGCTGCTTGCGCATGGACGGTCGCTCGACGTGGTTTCCCAGGCCGAGCTTATGGAGGCGCCGCTCGGCGTTGCGCCCGATTACGAGACGACATGCGCCGCAAGCGCGATCGCCGAGGTCGCGCGCGTGTGCTCGTTCGAGGACGCCGAGGACCCGTTTACCTTTGCCATCACGCAGCGAGCGCTTGCCCTGGTGGGCAGCGGGCTTGACACGGCACATATGGACCTACTTGTGGCGGCATATGTCTTTAAGCTGCTATCGCACGTTGGCTATCGTCCCGATTTTTCGGCCTGTGTGCTGTGCGGAGACCCCATGCTGTCGTATTTTTCAGCCCAGGCGGGCGGTCTCATGTGCGGGTCGTGCGCGTCGAGCGTTCCAGGTGCCGAACTGGTGTCGACCGGTGAGACCGCATGGCTGCGCGCCCTCATGTCCATGACCTTCGATGCGCTCATGGCCGAGCGAATCGACCCGCATACGGCGGCATTCCTGCTCGGGCTTTCGCATGTTTGGGCTGCGACGCACACCGATCAGCGCCTCCGCGCGATGGAATTCATGTTGGGTCGGTGATGATGCGCAGGCGCGGGCTGCTTGTGGTAACATACCGACCTGTTGGTACCTCGACCTTGGTTGTTCGCTCCACCGGCGGCTTCCCAGTCCGAGGCGAATCGAGTCGCCCGTGGGCGACGCAAAACGAAAGGTGAAACAATGACTGTTTCCAAAGAGCGCAAGGCGGAGCTGACTGCCCAGTTCGGTAACACCCCGGTCGACACCGGCAACCCCAAGGTTCAGGTCGCCATCCTGTCCGAGCGCATCAAGGAGCTGACCGAGCACATGAAGTCCCACCAGAAGGACTTCCACACCCGTCGTGGCCTGCTCATGCTCGTCGGCCGTCGTCGTCGTCTTCTCTCCTACATCAAGAAGAACGACATCGTCGAGTACCGTGAGCTCATCAAGGCTCTGGGCATCCGCGACAACATCCAGTAGGATTTGTACATGCTAAGAGCGTCCTGCGCAGCGGGGCGCTCTTTTTGTGTAAGGGCGCGAACAATCACGCTCTGAAGCGTGGCGGGGGCAGGGGGCCCGCGTCACATGAGAAGCCCGCAGACAAGGGGTCTGCGGGGTTAAGGAGAACAATGACACTCGTATCCAAGACCTTTGAGCTGTACGGCAAGACCTACACCTTTGAGTCGGGCGAGCTTGCCAAGCAGGCCACCGGCGCCTGCCTGGTCAAGCAGGGCGACACCACGATGCTCGACACCGTGGTCGTCTCCAAGGAGCGCAAGAACTACGACTTCTTCCCGCTGACCGTCGACTTCAACGAGAAGATGTACGCAGCCGGCCGCATCCCGGGTGGCTACCTCAAGCGTGAGGGCCGTCCCAGCGAGAAGGCCACGCTCACCGCGCGCATGATCGACCGTCCGATTCGCCCGAGCTTCCCGGACGGCTTCCGCAACGAGGTACACATTGTCGCTACCTCGCTCGTCGCCGACCAGGTCAACCCCTTCGACGTCATCAACGTCATGGGTGCCTCCCTGGCCATGACGCTCGGCGGCGTGCCCTTCGAGGGCCCGCTTGCCTGCGTGCGCATCGGCCGTAACGTGGAGACCGGCGAGTTTATCGTCAACCCCACCTACGAGGAGCGCGAGAACTCCGATCTGGACCTGGAGCTGGGCGGATCCGCCGACTTCATCTCGATGGTCGAGGCCGGCGCCGAGGAGATCTCCGAGGACGACATGCTCGCCGCTATGAAGTTTGGCCAGGAGGCCCTTGCTGCTTTCTGCCAGGCTCAGGACGAGTTCGTCGCCGAGTGGGAGCAGGTTAACGGCCCCATCGTCAAGAAGGAGTACCCGCTCGACCAGCCCGTCGAGGAGGTCCAGGAGCGCATCTTCGCCCACTACGACGAGATGGCTGCCGCCCTTCGCGACGCCGACAAGCTCTCCCGTATCGGTAAGGTCGAGGCTCTGAAGGAGTCCATCCGCGCCGAGTTCACCGAGGAGGAGCAGGCCGCTTGGGAGCGCGAGATCCCCGTGGCGCTCAAGAAGCTCGAGAAGAAGGCCATGCGCACCATGGTCGTCGAGACCGGCGAGCGCGTCGACGGCCGTGCTGCCGACGAGATCCGTCCCATCATGGTGAAGGACAACTACCTGCCGCTCGTTCACGGCTCCGGCCTGTTCCAGCGCGGCCAGACCCAGGTGCTCTCCGTCCTGTCGCTCGGCATGCTCAACGAGGGCCAGCGTCTGGATACCATCGAGCCCACCGAGGGCAAGCGCTACATGCACCACTACAACTTCCCGCCTTTCTGCACCGGCGAGACCGGCCGCATGGGCAGCCCCAAGCGCCGCGAGATCGGCCATGGCAATCTGGCCGAGCGCGCTCTGCTTCCGGTGCTTCCCGACGAGAACGAGTTCCCCTACGCCATCCGCGTCGTCTCCGAGGTCATGGAGTCCAACGGCTCCTCTTCGATGGCTTCGACCTGCGGCTCCACGCTCGCCCTTATGGACGGCGGCGTGCCCATTAAGCGCCCGGTCTCCGGTATCGCCATGGGCCTGATCCAGGAGGAGGGCAAGACCGTGGTCCTGTCCGACATCCAGGGTCTCGAGGACTTCCTGGGCGACATGGACTTTAAGGTCACTGGCACCACCGAGGGCATCACCGCCCTGCAGATGGACAACAAGGCCACCGGCCTCACCTTCGACATCCTGGCCCGCGCCCTGCAGCAGGCCAAGGAGGGTCGCGCCTTCATCCTGCAGAAGATGCTCGATGTGATCCCCGAGCCGCGCCACACCACGCGCAGCACCGCTCCGCGCATCGTTTCCATCCAGGTTCCGACCGACAAGATCCGCGACGTCATCGGTTCCGGCGGTAAGGTCATCCGCGGTATCCAGGATGAGACCGGCGCTTCGGTCGACATCCAGGAGGACGGCACCGTCTTTGTCGGCGGCACCGGCGAGTCCGTCGACCAGGCTGTCGAGCGCATCAAGCTCATCATCAAGGTTCCCGAGCCGGGCGAGGAGTACACCGGTCGCGTGGTCTCCATCCAGCCCTTCGGCGCCTTCGTCAACCTGCTGCCCGGTAAGGACGGCCTGCTGCACATCTCCCGCGTCGCCAAGGGCCGCGTGGAGAAGGTCGAGGACGTCCTCAACGTCGGCGACGAGGTCAAGGTCGTCGTCATCGAGGTCGACGATCGTGGCAAGATCTCGCTCGATCGTCTTGACAAGCCCGAGGCCCCGGCTCGCGCCGAGGGTGCCTCCGAGGGCGACGGCGAGCACTTCCAGCGCCGTGAGCGTCCGCGTCGCGAGCGCTCCGAGCGCGGCGACCGTCCGCGTCGTCCCGGCGACAACGGAGGCCGTAAGCCCCGCCGTCACCACGACGCCGAGTAACAGCTAAACATAAGCAGCTCAACAAGGGCGACTCCGGACAGGGGTCGCCCTTTTGCTATTCCCGGCGGGGGCCGCGGGCAAAGTTTCCTGCTCTACAGTCCTGCTCGCACGGAGAGCACATTAAGTGCTCTCCGGCTCGTGCGGAACTC
>CAJMHR010000030.1 GCA_905213265.1 uncultured Collinsella sp. | reverse complement strand
CCGCGGAGTTGTTTTGGCCCAGACCGTTTTGATAGGCGCGCTCTTCTTCGTACAGGCGGCCGAGCGTGGGGGCATCGACGTTCTCGGCAAAGACCGAGAACTTGCCGGCGCGCAGCTGCGGATCGATCATAAAGCGCACGAGGGGCTCGCCGACAAAGACATAGCGGCGCTTTTCGGCCTGCGCCTTCACAAACTCGCGGACCTCGCGCGAAAGCTCGGGGTAGAACGGGGCGAGCATGGGATCGTCGTCGGCGGCGATCAGGATGGTATAGAGTGCCGGCGCCGTGTTGACGCCGTTGATCACCAGAGTCTGATCCTCCATGTCGCGAGCGGCCTGCTTGGCAAGCTTCTTAAAGGAGAACGGGGCACGGGTGGCACCGAAGATGCCGGCCACGTGGTCCTCGAAGATGTTCAGGAAGTTCACGAAAGATCACTCTCCGTATAGGTTCTTTGGTATCCGAGCAAATATAGGCATATCCCAACGATTATAGAGGATAGGGTTCCCGCAACCGCCGCCTTGGCGACGACCGCGGCTGCAAGGCTGGCAATTTCCATATGGTGTGCAAGACAGGACGCCGCTGCGCAGCCGATGCCGGCGACAGCGATGGCGGCGATTACGGCAAGGTTTGAGCCCTGATCGGCACGCTTGGCATGGGCGTTGAGCAGCGCAGATGACGCCGCGGCAGTTGCCGCTACCAGCACAAAGGCAGCCCAAAGGAGTGGGTCTCCCAGCGCTGCGGCAACGTTACCGAGCCCCAGCACGCCTCCGGCTGAAAGCGCGACCGTGGCCAGACGGGCAAAAAGTGCGCCCATGCCCGTTGCCGCGGCGGCGCTTGCCGGGCCGAGCCAAAATGACGCGACGCCGGCGGTGACCCCAGCTGCCAGGAAGGTATTGCCGGTCAGACAGCCAAGCGCGAGTGCACAGGTGAGTGCGGCGCTCGCGGCAGCCTCGGTGCGACCCCAGGCGATCCACCAACCGGACATGGCGGCGGCAAAGATCACCGCGACGGGCAACATCGACAGGACGCCCTGTGCCTGCATGGTGGCGTTTGCCATGAGCACCAAAAAGCCCACAGCCGAGATGGCCGAGCCAATCTGGGGGGCCAGGCCGGCCGCCGCTCCGATCGCGATAGCCGCAATGACCAGGCCGGGAAGCGCCGCGACGCCGGCCGTCTGCATCAGCAAAAAGCTAAAGGCGCCGCACGTTAGCGCCGAGATAGCGTGCATGGCGTAGTCGCGCGCATGGCTCCAGCGCGTGCCTGCCCAGCCGAGTGCGGGGTCGACTTCGATGGTGTCGTCCTCGTAGTGCGACGGCTCGATATCGTCGAGCTCCTGCTCGTCATCCGAAAGTTCGCCAACCATTTGCTCCAGGCTGCGACGGCCTTCGCGCACGCTGCCCAGACCGGCAAGGAGCTGGTCGCAAAATGCCTCGATGCTGTTGGGGCGGTCCTGCGGCATGGGGGAGAGCGCGCTCATGAGCGCGGCCTCGGCTCCCGGGGGAAAGTGTGGTATCAGCTCGCTGGGATAGGTGGCGCCGCCGATGATGCGGCCGAGCGAGTCGGCGGGCGTGGCCGCCATAAAAGGAGCGCTGCCGCACAGGCCCTCGTAGATCACACAGGCGAGGGCAAAGACATCGGCGCGCTCGTCGACCGTGCCGGTCTCGATATCGAGCTGCTCGGGCGGCATGTAGCCGATGGTGCCGCCGCGTGAGCCGCCAAAGCCACCGGCGGACGACAGCCGCGCCATGCCAAAGTCGGTGAGCTTTACATTGCCCGAGTGGTCGATGAGCACGTTGGCGGGCTTAATGTCCAGGTGGAGTACGCCATTACTGTGGGCGAAGGTGAGCGCCTGGCCCAGGGCATCGGCAATGGCCGCGGCCTCGTCAAAGGTAAGTGAGTGGCCGTCCGCGCGGTGCAAAAACTCGGCCAGCGACATGCCATCGACATATTCCATAACCAGGTAGGCATAGGCTGTGTCGTGCGTAAAGTCGATGACCTGCACGATGTTGGGATGTTGAAGCATGGCGGCAGTGTGCGCCTCGCGCAGGACATCCATGATGTCGCTAGCGGGCATGCCGGCACCGTTGATAAGGGGGATGCGTTTAATGGCGACGCGGCGGCGCAGGTGCGTGTCGCGGCAGATCTCGATGGAGCCAAAACCGCCGGTCGCAAGTGTCTCGAGCGGCTGGTACCGCTTGAGCAGCTCGCGAGAGCTGGTGCCCTCCAAAGGAACGTCCGGCGAGAACCGGGCGGTATGTTGCGAGAAAAGCGGCATGGCCAACCCTCGTGCGTTTAAAGTTCGTTTGCGAGCGGCGGGCGCGGGGCCGAGCCGTTCGCGGTGGCATAGATGCTGCTAGTGTAGCACGCTCGGGCAGATGGCGAGGATAGCGGGATGCGAGGTGGCCCGATCGATTCGGCCCGTTTCGGCTCGTTTGGAAAGCGCATCTCAGTTTTCAGCCAAATTATGGGATGCGCTTTCCAAATGGGGTGGGCTGCGGAAACTGCATCCCAGAATATTGCCCTGGAACGGGATGCGCTTTCCGAACCGGCGTCCAAAAGGAAACCGCATCCCGCTTTGATGTGGGGACTGCGAACAAAAGCCGGACCGTGATCTGGCGCGGATTGGAGTTCGCCTGAATCATTGATGCTGGCTGGTGTGAGAACAGAGATAAACGAGCGGCTCGAGCGATATAATGACACGCTATGGAGGCCGTATGCTCTTTTCCCGCCGTTCTGCTACATTTGCCTGCGCCATTGCGCTTGTCGTAATGGCGGTCACCCCTTATCACCGGTTTTCATCTTCAATCGGCCTAGCGTCAGGTGCAATGACCTGGCTCGTTATCCTGGGCGCATGCCTCGCGGCGTTTGTTCATGGTGCTGCGCTATGCAAGGGGGGAATGAGAAGGCCGAGGCATCTCGGTGCCATCGGTGTTTTCCTTGGTGTTATTGCAACGGTTCCCGAATGGGCCGACCTGGCTTTCTATGCTCGCGGAGACTCTATTCCAATCGTGTTTGCACCGATTTGGTTGTTACATGGCGTTTCGTGTGTCTCGTGCTTTGTTGGGTCGCTGCTTCTCTCATATGTTATTTGGGGCACGGCGGACTCTCCTTTGACGCAGAGGTCGACACGGACTGACGAAAGGGAAACTCGTCACCCGCAGGACGCGATTTTTACAGAAACAATAGCCGTCATGTCTTGCCTGCTGTTTTGCTGTCGAGTTTCATGGAGAGTCGTTCCCGAGCCATGGGGGATGCCCCCTGTAACGGCCGCGTCAATTGGCCTTGCGCTTTTAATTCCGTTGGTCTATCTCGCATTGACTGTGGCCCCGCCGTTTTGCCGCCCTCGTGCCTTTGGCCATGGGCGGCGCGACGTGTTTGCCTGTTCTGTGCTCGTAGCAGTTCCTATTGGTCTTATTCCGGCTGTTGAGGCGGCATACTTCGCAAGCGATGCCGTGGTCATTGCATTGCTGGCGATGGGGTCCGTTATCGCTGCTGCCTTCGTATGCATGTTGCTAAGGGGGAAACGGGACAACAATTCGGATATCGCCTGTGCGTCCGACACATTCGATGCGGGGGTGTTTTCCCCTGCCCTGTCGCCTAGAGAAGAGCAGTTTGTTCGACTGCTGCTCAAAGGGAAAACGCCGGCGGAAATTGCCAAGGAGACGGATACGAAGCCATCGACGGTGAGAACAACGCTTCACCGAGCATACGGGAAGGCGTCGGTTGCGGGCTCACGCGAGCTCGTGGCGCTGTTTGCGGGTGAGGGCGATACTGTAGGGCATGAGCTACCGCAGCGGCATGCTGACGATATAGTGGCATCAGCTCGAACGCGCCGGCTGTTTCGATACCTGCTCACATTATTCTTTATCCTCCTTGCGGCGGGGCCCTTGGTAATGGCGGATAGCGATTGGGGGTCCGGTGTTTCGCGGGCTGTCGCCTTTTCCCTCTTAAGCTACGCATTGGGTCTCGGACTGCTTCTGTCGCTACGCTACGCGGGTGGAAAAGCGAATCGTGGCGCTGCGCTGGATAGAGCGGGTGAAGCGATTTGGCTCGGAAGCCCGTACGTATGGGCGGTGCTATCTGCTGTGGAATGGTCTTTTATCTATATCGCGGCATTGATGTGCATACGCGTTCCGTTGATGGCTGTGCCGGTCCTGTTTTGCGGCGTGGCGTCTACGGCTTCGCTCGCTGTTGGGCTGCGTCCGTTTAAGGTGCATGCCCATGCTCGGGCTATCGTGCCGTTGGTGTCAATGGGCATGGTTGCCTTAATCTATGCGGTCGCTAGGGGGCGAATCCATGGACTTGCGGTGCTGACGGGGGTGCTGCTCACATATATAGTGATGCGAAGCTGTCCGCAGCGCAAAATGCTTGGGATATGGATGCTTTGCTTCGGGGCGACGGCTCCTGTTTGGGCTGTCTTGCTCAATATGGTGCAGGATCTGACGGTTTTCGAGCCGTTGTTCCTCGCGTCGTTGTTGGGGCAAAGTTCGGCTGTCAATGTCGTCGTGGCAACGGTGATTGTTTGCTGGTCTGTGCCCATGTTCGTTACGCACATCGCGCTCGCCCGCTCGGTTGAGGACGAGAAGGCCGTCTTGGAGTACCGGGCGAACGGGTCCACCGAAACGGCCCGCGTGCGCCAGCTGGCCCTGCTTACGTCGCGCTCCCTTTCTGATGTTCAGTCGCAAATTTTGCTGATGACGGCAGAGGGGGCAACGACAAAGGCCATTGCGGAGGATGTCGGTTACGCTGCATCTACGGTGCAAGCGCTGCGGTCTGCATCTTACCGCCAGTTGAAGATCAAGAATAAGGCGGAGCTAATTTTATTGTTATCGCAGGTAAATAACGTGTAAACGCCTGAGCAATCAACTCAATAGCGGGTGTTTACAGACATCTTTCTCTATTCATGCGAAGGTTGCCGTGCGTCGACGCATTGTTAACCGCTTTTGATTGGAGAAGGCCATGATTAAGCCAAGGAGCGCTATTGCTCGAATCGGAGTCGGCTTGGTGATTGCAGCTGGTCTGTCCCTAGGGGTTCCCGCTGCATCGTTTGCACAAGAGGAGTTTGACACCTCTCAGGTTTCCAGCATTACTCAAAACGCCGATACGGGAATTACGACCTGTACGAACAATGCCGATAAGGCATTTAGTTTTCAATGTGCCGGGACGAGTGCAACTGGCTACCGTCAAAAGGATGATTCCTCATCGCTCTATCTGGATATCCAGGGCCATACGGGAAATCCGCTTCGGTTATATACAGACGGTGCGTATAACACAAGCGGTAGCGGCAGCATGAATTGTACTCAGGGAACGTATCGTTCGAATCACAAGGGACAGTGGGAAATGTATAACCTCGTCCGTGAGAACGGGCGATCTGCGGCGCGACTGACTGCATGGGCGGAGTCTGGCTACGGCACTGTTATTGGCGTATGGAGCCCCGACTGCGTCGGGCATTTCCACAAGCTTCCCGCATAGTTGTTTGAAATGGCTCCCTTCCGGCTTTCTGGGTCGGAAGGGGGAGGAGGACGTATGAACCAAAAGCTCGCAAGATACGAACTGTCGAAAACGATTAGACGTCCAGCTTTTATCCTTGCTCTCTTGATTGCGGTCGCAGTTGCAATAGCTGCCGCGCTGGAGCCGTGGGCAAATTTGGAAAAAGAGCGCCACAACCTTCTTTCTTTTGGTTACGGCGTTGGCGTGCAAGCCGAAAATTATCTCGGTCAAACACGTGAAAGCAGCTTCGGTAACTGGATTGTTGTGAGCGCGAACGCGCCACTGTCTGCGTCGGTGTTTTTCTATGCACTGCCCCTGCTTGCAATGTTGGCTGGATCTTGGTCGTGTCTCTTTGAGCGTTTGAGTGGTTATGACATGCAGATATGCACGCGCGTTTCCAGAAAGGCGTACGTGAACGTAAAGATGCTGTCTGCTTTCCTCTCCGCGTTTACAGTGACTGCCATTCCTCTGCTCGTCAATTTCCTGATCGTCTCGATGCTTTTTCCTGCGTATCTTCCTCGGGTCGATGAGTCGACTTACGTAGGACTTTACCTGCATAGCTACTTCTCCGGTCTATTTTATTCGCATCCTTTGTCATATGTGCTCGCATACACGCTGTTCGATGCTGTCACGCTCGGGACTTTATCCATGGCTGTAACTGGCTTCTCAATTTTGTTTCGTAGCAGAATCAAAGCGATAATTGTCCCGTATCTGCTAATGGTTGCGTGGCATTTTGCAAATGGCTGGATCTTCGGCGTAATGGCTTGTGTGGGGTTTAACTGCAATATCCTCAACAGCATCAGGTCGGAATCGCTGAATAACTGGCCAGACATTCGAGCCGGTTTTGCGGAAATCATATTATTGACCCTTGCTTCGTTGGCTTTTTCTGGGGCGTGGAAAAGACGCGAGGTGGTCTGATGCTGTTTAGGCTGGTCGCCGCGGACCTGAGGACCGTTTTGAAGAAGAACATCATCACTTTTATTGCAATTGCGGCAGTGACCGTTGCGAACTTGGTGTACGCCTACGGATTGTCTTCTGTGTATGGGGTTAGAACGGATACCTTGGGGTTTGCGGATAATCTTGCGCTCGTGTTTGCCGGATCTGCTCCGTTTGAGCCTAGGCCCGGGGTCATGTTTGTGCCTCCGCTAGGATGGCTATTTCTCATTCTGCTTATTCTCTATACAACACTCGACTATCCGACCGAATCGTTGCACGGGTTTGGTTTGCAAGCGCTTGTTCGATGCCGGGCAAGAACCCTTTGGTGGGTCTCGCGTTTTATCTTGGTGGCGGCAGTAACGGCATTTTCACTGCTCGTGGTGGTTTGCTCTGTTGTGATTTGGAGCTTGGTGGTGAGCTCCTCGTTCAGCGCGGTCATTCATGGTGAGTCGCTTCAACTGGCTAATTTGGCGCCGTGGTTTCTCAAAGCTGCCGAGGCAGATGCGCTGCCGTTTTTCATAGGTCTCTTATTTGCTTTTGAGGCGCTTGCGTTTGCGCAGGCAGCGGTTGGGTTTGTGCTTGGGTCGTCAGTCTCGTTTGTGGTTTTAATGAGCTACCTGATCTGCTCGGCATATGCACGACATTGGGCGCTATTGGGTAACGCCTTGATGCTGTTGCGCTGGGGTGGAATTGTCAAAGAGGGAATCGCGGCGGGCTCGAGTGTCTTGTCATCAATTGGGCTTATGTCGTTATGCCTATCGTTGGGTGGACTGTGGTTTCGAAGGGCCGACCTTATAGAAAAGGGGGACAAGATATGAGTGTGATCGTAAGGGGCGTATCGAAGCGCATGGGTAAAAACGATGTCCTGCGCAACGTGTCCATCGAGGTTGACCCTGGGACTGTGGTCGGGCTTCAGGGGATAAACGGTTCGGGTAAGACCATGCTCATGCGAGCGGTTTGCGGGTTGATCAAGCCTACCGAAGGCGAAATCTCTATCGATGGCCAAAGGCTTGGGGCGGACATCTCGTTCCCGCCGAGTCTGGGGATGTTGATCGAGGCGCCTTCCTTTTTGGGATATCTGTCTGGCTACGACAATCTGAAGCTCATCGCTCAGATCAAGGGCGTTGCCACCCCCGAGGACATTCGCTCTGCCCTGCGGCTCGTGGGGCTCGATGCAGACGAAAAAAAGAAGTTCCGAGCATACTCGCTTGGGATGAAGCAGCGTCTGGGGATAGCTGCGGCAATTATGGAGAAGCCGAAGCTGCTTGTTCTCGATGAGCCAACGAATGCCCTCGACGAAGCGGGCGTTGAAATGCTCAAGCGCGTTGTGGCGATGGCGGCATCAACGGGTCGTGAGGTCCTTCTGTCCAGCCATGACGGAGAGGTGCTCGAGGAACTGGCCGATCGGGTTTACTGCATGCGCGACGGTGCCGTTGTGAAAGTTCGGGAAAGGTCGTGAGCGCGATGAAGAAGACCCTGTGGACGAGAAGATCGGCGCTCGCGCTTTTTTGCTGTGCTGCTGCCGGCCTTGCGGGCATGAGGGTGAGCGTCGTTAACGGGAACCGGACGGTCATTCCTGAGAAATATTACGCGGAGGGCGAATGGCTCTCGATGGATGGAGCGTTTCTGGGGTCGAAGGATGTGGTGACTGATGGGTATTCGTTTTGCATAGACGGGGCAGAGTTGCTCACGCCGCGCGAGTATCTCAAACGAGCACATGACGATTATTCAAAATATGGCACCGTGGATACGAAAACGAGACTGAAGGATGCCGACATCACGTGCGTTATCGCCGTAAAGATGCGTGTCAGAAATAGGGATAATATCGACGGTGGAATCAAAGCGTATGTTTGGCATCTGGTTCCGGAGTCTGCGCCAAACTATGATTTTGTAGTCAATACCGATCTGATAACGCAAGCCATGCCGGTCCTTGGCGGCTCTGCTGCGTTTGCCGTGGAGGTTGGGGCAGAAAACGAGTTGCTCGTCCCATTTATGATGCAGAACACCAACGACTATTTCGAAGGTTACGAGACCGTCCGTTTTGAGAAAGCATTTCCCGGGACTTACACGATGAAGATGACCGATCTGCCGGAGCGGAGGCTCTTAAGGTTTGAAGTGAAATAGCTCGAGAGCAAGGCAAAACGGGTCCATTGGCGGTACGCGCGCCCGATTCCAGGCGCCCCGGCCCGGAATCGGGCGCGGGACGAGGCGCCTTCGGTGTCGGCCGGCCTACCGCTTCTTCTTGCTCTTCTTCTGCTTGCGCTGCTTGCCCTTGGTCTCCTGGGGCTTGTCGCCCTGTTTTGCTTCGGCAGCGGCCTTTTCTGCCTTCATCTTCTTGCGTTTGGTCTCGATGCGGAGTTTTTTGTTGATGCGCGCCTTAAGGAAGGGACCGAACTGCTCGGCATCGCCGCGGACAAAGGTGTCCTTAGGGATCGTCACGCCCTGGTCGGCGAACATGGCCACAAAGATGCGCTCGCCGTCGAGCACGTGGTCGAGCTTTTCAAACGGGAAGAACTGCGACTTGCCGCTCGTGCCCCAAACCATCAGGCCGTCCTCGTTGGCGGCGACGCGGCGATAGCGGCCACCCATGGACTCGTCGGCCTCAACGGCGTCGATAAAGTCGCGGGCGAGGGTGTGGTGCAGGTTTTTGCTCCACCAGGCCAAAAAGGCGCCGAATACGATCAAGACGACGCCAAACTTGATCCAGTTGCCGCCGGCCACCAGCATGCCGATGCCGATGAGCGCGGCAATTGCCGCGGCGACATACAGCGAGCCGCGACGCCTGGGCGAGGCGACCAGGCGGGCGAAGTCGGTGACGAGGTCGTTTTCGTATTGGTACTCGTTGAGGTACAGGATGCCGTCGTCGGCTGCGGCCTGCTCCTCGAGCGCGACCTCGACCTGGTCGGCTGCTTCGGAGGGAACGAGGTTGCTCTCTGCGTCTGCCATGCTCTTTGGACTCCTATCGCGGCGGGCTCGCCGTACGGGTTATTATGGAATGCAGTATGCCGTGCGACCGCATGGCCGCCGCGGCAACAAGACTCAGTATACCCGGGGGAGCACCCATGGAATCGTTGTACCGAAAGTATCGCCCGCTCACCTTTGACTCCGTGGTGGGCCAGCAGCATATCGTCTCGACGCTCGAGCACGCCATCACCGAGGGGCGCCTGTCCCACGCCTACCTGTTCTGCGGACCGCGCGGCACGGGCAAGACCACCATGGCGCGCATTCTGGCCAAGGCGCTGCTGTGCCGCAATGCCGAGGCGGCGCGCGCCGAGGGTGCAAGCGGCTGCATGCCCGACGGTACTTGCGAGGAGTGCGAGCTCATTGCCGAGGGTAACCACCCCGATGTCTACGAGCTCGATGCCGCCTCCCGCACGGGCGTGGACAATGTGCGCGAGGAAATCATCAACTCCGTCAACTTTGCCCCGGTACGCGGCAAGTACAAGATCTATATCATCGACGAGGTCCACATGCTCACGACGGCGGCGTTCAACGCGCTGCTCAAGACGCTCGAGGAGCCGCCGGCACACGTGATCTTTGTGCTGTGCACCACCGACCCGCAAAAGATTCTGGAGACCATCCTCTCGCGCTGCCAGCGTTTCGATTTCCATCGCATCGGCAACGAGGATATCGAGCGTCGCCTGGCATACGTGTGCGAGCAGGAGGGCTTCGATTACGACGATGAGGCGCTGGCTATCGTGGCGCGCCATGCCAAGGGCGGTATGCGCGACGCGTTGTCCACGCTGGAGCAGCTGAGCGTCTTTGGCAACGGTTCTGTGCATGCGGACGACGCCCGCTCGCTTTTAGGCGAGGTTTCGGACCAGATTCTGGGCGAGTTTTCCCGCGCCATTGCCGATCGCGATGTTGCCGAGCTCTATGGACTGATCCGTGCGCAGGTCGCGGAAGGAAACGACTTGCTGGAGCTGACGCGCGACCTGGTAGCGCATGTGCGTGACGTGTACGTTGCCTGCGTTGCCGGTGCCCGTGCCGAGCTGTTTGAGGGCGGCTCCGAGCAGGCCGAGGCGCTTGCTGCCGAGGCCGCTGCCTTTGGCGAGCATCCTGCCGACCGCCTGGCCCGCGTGCTGACGGTGCTCGACGATGCCGCACTGGAGATGAGGGGCGCGAGCGACGTGCGCCTGGTGCTCGAGATTGCCTGTACGCGTCTGGCACGTCCCGAGGCTGATTTAACGATTGAGGCATTGGCCGAGCGCGTGGCTCGCTTGGAGGCCATGGTTGCCAACGGCGCCGTGCCGGCGAGCGTGGCTGCTGCTCAGGCCGCCGCGCCTGCAGCATCCGTACCCGCTGCTGCCCAACAGCCGACGCTCATTTCGGGCGCTCGTGCTGCCGCTCCGGCGGCATCCGCTGCCCCCGCTGCTACGTCCGCGCGCCAGGGCGGTATGCCTTGGGACCGTGGTGCTGCTGTTCCGGCTGCCCAGCCTGCGTCCCGTTCTGCGTCCGTGTCAGCTTCCAAGCCTGCAGCGCCTGCACCTCAGCCTGCGCCAACTCCGACGCCTCAGCCCGTTGCGGCCCCCGCGCCTGCCACCGCTCCGGCACCTAAGCCCCAGTCCAACAATGCCGCCCAGGTTGCCGCCGCCGGTACTGCCGAGACGCCCGCGGTCGATGATGCCGGAGAGCTGCAGCGCAAATGGGCCGAGGTTGTCGAGCGTGTCAAGGCGCGTCAGGCTTCCTACGCAGGGCTTTTGCTCAACGCTCGCGCCACGGCCGACGACGGCTCCAAGCTCACGGTCTCGTTCCCCGCGGGCTCGACCTTTGCCATCAAGATGCTCGGACGCGCCGACACGCAGTCGGTGGTCCTGCCGACAGTCAGTGTGGTCTTCGGTCGTCGTACCGTCGACTATGTCCTGGATGGGGGTGGCACGCCGGCTCCTCAACATGAGGAGCATTCTCCATCTGCACGGGCTGCGGTATCTGCGGACCCGCAACCCGTGTCCTCGGCGGCCCCTGCATCCTCGAGCGCCAGCGCGACGCAGCCAAAAGCAGCACCGATAGCGGCGCCGACCCCGTCGGCGCCTAAGCCCGTCATGGCCAAACCGGCTGCTCCGACACCCGCGCCCAAGCCTGCCTCGCCCGCGCCCAAGTCGTCTGACCTGGGCAAAGCCCCCTGGCTGCGCTCCGACAACCCCGCCGGCGCTCCTGCCACGGGCAAGCTCCCGACCGAGCCCGCGCCCCGAGCGCCCGAGCGCGCGTCCGCTCCCAAGGCTCAGCCCGCCGCGCCGTCTGCGCCATGGGAATCCGAGCAGGTTCCCTACGACGATGCCATGGTTGGCGGTTTTGTTGCCGATGCTGGTGGGGACGATCTGCCTCCGTTCGACGTGCCGGGTGCGGCGTCCGCGCCCAAGTCCGCTGCAACTGCCCCCAAAGAGGAGGACGCTCCTGCAGCTCCCTGGGAGTCCAACTCCGGTGCGGGCGGCCCCTTCGGCCATCAGGGTGCAGCCCCGAGCATCCCGCAGACCGAGGACGAGGCCAAAGCCCTCATCCGCAGCGTCTTCGGCCAGTCCACCATCTTCAAGCCGGTGGAGTAGCTGCGCAGGCGGGTATACTGCTCAAGAAGAGAACCCCTTGCCCGGGCGCATCTGTATTTCGGACATGTGCAACGTGGTGCCGCGTATATCGCATTCGAGCAGACAGGCGCGTGACGGTCGGCCTAGGATGCTGAGGTCGATACGATACGTCGCATGGCTGTCCGTGTACTCGACTTGCTCGGCGTTGACGGTTGCTCCGATTGTAAATAAAGAGCCCAGTTCGGCATCGACAATCTTGGAGTCCTTTATCTTGACCTTGAACTCTTGGTAGAGGGACGGGCTGTTGTAGTAAATGGTTCGGGTTCCGTCGGTGCATTCATCGGTCGTCTCCCATTTGACGACGGGCTGGTCCGAGCTGGCTATCAGCAGTTCTGCTCCAAAAGCTATGGCATGGGTGATGATAACCAGTAATACCCAGACGACAAAGAGATAGAGAACCACATATGCAACGGGGTGTTTTGAGCGGATGTTTTGGAGTACGGCTGGGACATTCACGAGGGCACCTCCAAATCGTCATCTATGACAATCAAATTATACCCAGCCGCCATGCGTGCCGCCTCGAGCAGCGGCTCGGCATTTTGCCATGTAGCCTTGTAGCCCTACGCATAAACTGCCTGGTTCCAGCTCTGCTAGATGTAGCTTGAGATAATTATGCAACCTTGCATAATTCGACCTTGCATAATCTTGGGCGTGCGTCACGCTCAAGGACATGTATATCGACTGAGGTAGCGTGTCCGCCCCGCTTGCTTGCCCCGCGCCGTGGTACGATTTTTGAGTTTGAAAGTCCCGTCGCGCTCCGGCTGCCCTTGCAGCTTGTCGCGCGGCCGCACGTAAAGGAGCCATCATGGCCGGTATGAACATGCAGCAAATGATGAAGCAGGCTCGCAAGATGCAGGAGCAGCTTGCCGCCGCGCAGGAAAACCTTAAGTCCCAGACCGTCGACGCCTCTGCCGGCGGCGGCATGGTCAAGGTGACCGTTAACGGCGAGATGGAGCTCGTCAACCTCACCATCGACCCCGATGCCCTCGATCCCGAGGACGTCGATATGCTGCAGGACATGATCATGGCTGCCGTCAACGAGGCCGTCCGCGGTGTCAACGAGCTCGCCAACAAGCAGATGGGCGCCATCACCGGCGGCCTCAACATCCCGGGCATGCCGTTCTAAGACACGCATATATATGAGTGCCAACCATAGTCTGCAAAAATTGCTCGATGAGCTGGGCCGTCTGCCGGGCATTGGTCCCAAGTCGGCCCAGCGCATCGCCTATTACCTGCTCGAGGCCGATGCCGAGGAGGCGCGCCGCCTGGCCGAGGCTATCCTGGAGGTTAAGCAGGAGGTTCACTTTTGCAGCCGCTGCTTTAACTACGCCACGGCCGACGAGTGCTCCATCTGCCAGGATTCGATGCGCGATACCACTCGCATTTGCGTGGTGGGCGAGCCGCGCGATGTCCAGGCGATTGAGCGCACGGGCAGCTACCACGGTCTCTACCACGTATTGGGCGGCGTGATCAGTCCCATGGACAAGATTGGTCCCGAGCAGTTGCACATTCGTGAGCTGCTGGCACGCTTGGGCCACGAGGACATCCACGAGGTCATCATCGCCACCAACCCCAATATCGAGGGCGAGACCACGGCGAGCTACCTGGCCCGCACTATCAAGCCGCTGGGCGTTGAGGTATCGCGTCTGGCGAGCGGCCTTCCCGTGGGCGGCGACCTGGAGTATGCCGACGAGCTTACGCTTGGGCGCGCCATCGAGGCCCGTCGCACGATTTAGGTGGCGAGCCTGCTCCTGCCGTATGTCTTCATCGCGACGCACGGGGTAGCCATAATTTCCCCGTGCGACTGTAAGTTTGTTGTGCAACAAAGATGCTTTGTATCCGCTTATCGCATGGATGCTTCCACTCGCATCCTTAATTTGCCCATTCGTTGCGCAACCTTTTGGGTTCGCTGATACACTCAAATATGGATTCGAATGAATGCGCCGCTCCCGAGCGGCGTGTTTTTGTTGGAGGAGAACGCATGCGGCCCGGTGGCACTCAGACAAAGCGCGGCGCCGCGGTGCGCATGCGACGCCGACTGGGCTTGGCGCCGCGGGCGTACGCACTGCTGTCTTGCTCGCTGGTGCTGGTCATAGCTGGCGTTTCTGCCTATGGCATGACCGTGCCGTCCATGATGCAGGCACATGCCGCACGCGAACCGCGCGTGGGGCATGAGGTCAAAAGTGACCTGGGGACCACGACTGGATATGCTTGGGCAAGTGTGGTCGCGCATATTGTGTTTGGCACCGGCGACGCGGACGGCGCCGAGGCCCCGGACAACGAAGTCACGCTTGCCAATGGCAAAACCATCGTGCTCACCAACACCAAGATCATCGATCGGTTGTCCAACAATAGCGTGGCGGCAACGGTGAATAAGGTCGAGCAGCAGAAGGAGCAGGACGCCCAACAGTCCGGAAAGCCCGGTAGCTCGGATACTTCTGGCTCCGGCTCGGATTCGTCGAGTTCGGGCGGTGGCTCTGGGTCGGGTTCCTCTGCCGGAGGGTCTGGAAACGGCGGCTCGACGGGCGGCAACACTGACAACGATGCAAACTCCGGTGGCCTTTCCGCTGCTGAGGAAGAGAGCATTCACAGCTGGCTTGTGACCAAGTACAACATGCTCGACGGCTATGTTTCTCGTGCCAATGACGTGGTCTCGACCTATAACTCTACGGGAGATCCCAGGCCGTGCGACAGCCTGGTCGGGGAGATGTTTGTCATTCGAGCCGAGTTCGGTCGTCAGACATTCTCGCCCCGGTCAAAGTGGTATCAGCAGTATGCCAATCTGTGGGGCTGTTACACCAACCTATGTCAATGGGTCGGCCATTACGGCGATGATGACGTCGCGCTCGGTAACTTCAACAATAACGTGGCGGCGCTTGCCCTATGATGACCGATCTTGCATCCACCACACCACAATCGCTCGGTCGCGATCCCATGGTCGGCCTGCGCCTGGCGCGTGTCGACGGGTTTGAGCCGGCCATTGCGCTCGGTCAGGACGAACTGCCTGCCTATCTGCGTCGTTTTACGATACTGTTTGCCGACGATGCCACCATGCGCCGTGGCGGTATCGGCCGCGTGACGCGTGCCGTCAACGCCCAAGGCGAGGCCGTGGCACTCAAGCAGCTCATCTTGCCAACGTGCGATGAGTTTGACGATGCCGCCGCCCATGAGGCGCTGGTCGCCAAGTTCAAAGCGGCGTTTCGCGAGGAATACGAATGCCATCGCGCCCTTTCGGGCCTTAAGGGCTTTCCCCGCCTCTATGGCTGGGGCGAGGTCGACGGTGTGCCTGCAATTGTCATGGAATGGGTCGAGGGCGAGACGCTCGCCCGCTTGCGCTCGCGCTTTGCCGTGGACGATGCCGGCCGCCTATCGCCGCTTGTGGCGGCGCGTCTGGGTCGCGACCTGTTCGATCTGCTCTGCCGTATGAGCCTGGTGGGCGAGGGCTTTGTCCATCGCGATATCTCGCCCGCTAATATTATGGTGCGTACGGCGCGTCTACCGCTTGACCGGCAGCTTGCCGAGGGCACCTTTGACCTGTGCCTGATCGACTTTGGCTCGTCGCTGGCGCTTGAGCCTGCGTCGGCCGTGGCCGGTACCGGCGGCAAGGCGTCGTTTACGGAGCGCTATGCCACGCTGCGTCGCGCGACGGTTGCCTATGCCCCGCCCGAGATGCTCACCGACGATATTCCCGACCTGCGCGCTTTGCGTATGTCGCCGGCGATCGACGTCTATGCCGCAGCAAGCACGGTTTACGAGCTCATTGCCGGCGCCGCGCCATACGAAGCCGCGCCGAGCACTTCGGGCACCTCGGGTTCGCGCAAAAAGACGCGCGACATCGCCAGCCCCTACCGTCTCAAGATGGACACGCTGCCCGACTATCCCATTGGTGCCCATGCGCCCGGTTGCGATTTGACTCAGCTGCTTCGTCGTGAGCCCGATGTGGCGCTCGCTGCGGCCGAGCAGGCCCAGCAGCTGGGGCTTGAGCCGGATTCCGAGGAGCTACGCGATGCGCTGGCGTTTGTCGATGCCCAGCTGTTCGACGTGGTGATGGCCTGTCTGTCCAGCCATCAAAAAGATCGTCCCGAGCCGGCGGCGGTCGAGGCGGCGCTCTCGGCGTTTTGTGACCACTATGCGCAAAATGTCGGTCGTTCGCTCCGCGGCGAGCCGCTCACGCCGTGCCCCATGGATGCGTCTGGCCGCGCGGTTCGTCGCGCGCTGATGGTCGGCGCGACGGTCGTCTGTGGCGTGGTTTGGGCTGTGGTCGTGGTTTCGGCCGCGCTGCTGGCGTCGGGCGCTCGCGTGACGGCGACTTTGGGATCGCTCGTGTGGTCTGGGTCGCTACCGGGTATTATTGCCGCACTGGCGTTGGCGCTGCCAGGCATAGCCGGCGTTGCCGCGGGGGCACTTGCGCGCGATCGGCGCTCGGGCTTCCTGCAGGGTGTGCTTGCGCTTTCTGCCTGCGAGGTTCCGGTGCTGGTTGTGGCTGCATGTAGCGTATTTTCCCAACGCGCCGTGATGGGCGGCCTTGTTGCCGCTCTGGTTGCAACCTATACGCTTACGTGGTTTTTGCTTGCGATGGGCTTTGCCTTTGAACTTCCCGTTTCGGCACCGCGACGCACAAAAGCCCAGATGGCGACTCCGCTTGCCGGTGGAGCCGCAGCTGTCCGTACTTTTGGCGGACCTGTCGAAGTATCGTCCGATTCTATTTCTACGACCAAGGAGGCCTAGGTCATGGCATCTCAAGTTGAGCTCACCCCATGCGGGGCCATGTTTGACATCTTTAAGCGCGCAGCGCATCTGAGCCATATCGAGCTGTGCGGCTTGGTGCTTTCGTCCCGTCCGCTCGCCGACGGCCGCAGCCCGCAGAGCCGAGCCGCCGATCGCTCTTGGGTTTCCCGCTTTATCGTTCGCGCGCCGGTCGGCACGCTTCAGCAGCGCTACTTTGCCGAATACGGTACCTCGGCTGCGCGTATTATGTCGCAACTGGCCCTGCGCCAGCGCAATCCCATGGACTCCACGGCTGTGATCAATATGGTGTGCGGTCCTGCAGGTGAACCGATGGTACGCGCGCTCGAAGAGTGCCACCAGGACACGAATCTCTATCGCAACGCGCTCGATCGCCTGTCCCAGGCGGCGGAACTCATGCCCGCCGAGCGCGCCGAGGCCGTGCTGGTGCTGTTTGTCGCCGTCGGTTGTTCGGCGGATGTGCGGTCCTCGGTGAACTATGCCATCGACTACGCGCACGCGACCTGTGGCGGAGGCACCTCCACGCCGCGTTCGCTTGGCATGTCGATGACCGCGGGCGAACGCGAACCCGCTCCGGCGCACCCCTTGGGCTTGCTGCGCGTACAAAACAGTTTTGTCGTGAGCGCCCCGCGCTGGATTCAGCCGAGTGAGCAGGGTGTTGAGATTGGTGCGCTGGCCACTGGTGAGGGCGATATTACCGACGTCGGCGACGATGTCTCGGCCCGCCATGCCCATATCTGGTGCGATGCTCAAAATATCTGGCACGTCGAGGACTTGTCGTCCACCAACGGAACCGTGGTGGTAAACGGGGCCACGCGCGTCTGCATTCAGGTCGAGCCCGGCCGTTCCGCCCAACTCAATCCCGGCGACGAGCTCAAGCTCGGCGAATCCACTACCTACGCCATCCTCTTCGGTGCCCTCTAGCCGGCAGATAGGGACGTTTCTTTTCTGCCGGCACCTGGGGACACTCCTCGGCGCGCCAGAGCCAGTCGCCCGGGGATGGAGGGGCCATTTTGGCCCTTGGCGGTCAGTCGGGGCGAAACTAGAAGATCTTTCCGATTCGCGGCTGTTCATGCTTGTAGAGCATCTAAAACAATAGGATGTTATTCTGGAATATGCCGGGTGCGTGAACTTGCCTGTCTTAGCCTTAATAAGGTATAGGGGAGTTTGGCTCAGGGGTTCCGTGTTGTTCTTCAGCGCAGTATTGTGGGACAGATTTGCTGAGATTGGCGCCTTACACCGCAGAGCGCACGGAAGGCTCTCGATTTGTGTTCTGGCCCCAGAATACAGGGCCTGATACTTACCAACTGTGGCATGGATGTAACATCTGTAGAAATCAACCCTTTTGTTGTCGACCTTTGTAAGAAAAACACTGCCATCAACTCTTTGGATGACGAAACTAGGGTGCTTGAGGGGAGCCTTTACTCCCCTCTGAGAGATGACTCATGTTTTTCGCTTGTCGTTGTGAATCCTCCGTTACTGCCGATTCCGGATGAGATTCCTTATCCCTTCGTTTGAGATGGAGGACAATCGGGTCTGGATAAAACACTTCGTATTCTTAAGGGTGGCGATACGCATTTAGAGAAAAACGGTAAATACTGCTAATAGGGGTGACGACGATGGTGCGGGGGCGACCCGCGATGCTCTCATCAATACGTCGGATACTTGGGAAATCAGGTCTAGATGCATGTATGATGATGCTGTGTGGCTATTCAATTAATCCGCGTTCCGAATGGGTGCAGGGTATAGCTGCGACATCGTATGCTTTTGACCCGGCGCGATACTCAGATATTTCTGAGGCGGTTGACGAAGTTTATACGCACTATGCCGCGCAAGGCGTTTCGGAAGTTTGCACATCTACGTTACGGGCTTAGGTTTCTTCAAGCGAGCAGGCCGGTTGCGTTATTTCGAGCGATTTTTCTAGTCTAGACGACAAAAGGCAAAGGATTTGATGGGTATAAAACGCGGACGTTTGTGGGCGGATGCTCAAATCTATTGTGGCAATCGGGCGGTTGAAAAAGATATTTCAACCGCCCGATTGCCAGGTTCGTCGGAGGAGATGTCCGATTCCGACTCTCTTGTAGGAAGAGCTTGAGATCGTATTGGCCCAAGGCAATCTTAAAGCAGTCTCATTGGCAAATCTTCGCTCCTGTTGTGTTGAGGTGTAAGGTATCAGTGATTGATGTTTTGTGGCGGGTAGATTGGGGCCTTCCTTGATTCGATGCGTTCTCTCGAGGTTCATCAGAGCAAAAGGGGCTTTCGTCTTCATTGCTATCACGGTGATTGGAACCGCTCTCTCCTATGCCATGCCATACGTGAACGGGAAATTCTTAGATTTTCTTCTCGGTAACCGCAGCGAAAGAGACGCCGTACTCTTCGCGCTCCTGGTTGCGTCAATAGGAGTTTTCTCCACCCTCTTTACTTATTTTGCAGGAACACTTTCCATTCGCATAACCACGAGACTTTCCTTTGATCTTCTCAGGGAGGCCGTCTTGCGTTTTGAAAGAGACGATTACTTGGTGAGTCGGACCATCGATCCAGCCTATACAACGCAACGGATTATTTCCGACTCTAGCGTGGTCTCATCCTTCGTTTTGGCGAATTTTATCAGTGCGCCGCTGTCCATTGTAGCCATTCCCATCGTATTGCTTATCATATGGTCAATTGATTCAACTCTCGCGGTGTTTTCCATCATTCTCCTCATCGTGTATTTCTGTGTAATTACTGGGTTGAGGAAACTTTTGTATAGGGTCACGTATGAGAAGAAAGAGGCGGACAGCGCCTTTTACGCCGCAATTGCATCGCAGCTTAATCAGATTCTCAACATTCAACTGACATCTTCGTACGGCAAGAGCGAACAAGCGCTCGACGCTGGGTTTAAGAGCTATTTTCCCAAAGTTTTGCGCTCCGGAAAGCTATCATATTCTCTGACATCGCTCGATGGTCTTTTCGCAGCGTTGTTTCAAGCGGTGATACTTGTTGTTTCCGGAGTACGAATCATTAACGGAACTATGTCAATAGGCGAGTACACTATCATCGGTACATACTTCGCGGTTCTCTTTAAGACTTTGAAAAGTATGATGTCATTGTTCAAATCCTATCAAGATGCCAAAGCATCATGGGATAGGACGGCTATCGCGACGAGAGAAAAGGAGAGATCGGGGTGGAATCGGACCGATTTAGCTAAACTCGATGAAATAAATGACATTTCGGTATCTGATTTGGAATTCTCGGTTGCCCTTCCAGACGGATCTGTCCGAGAGGTCCTCGGCGGGTTTTCTTTCAAGTTTTCCGGTCCTGGTACATATTGCATAGTTGGGGAAAACGGAAGAGGCAAGACGTCACTTCTTTACTTGATGCTCGGGCTATACTCATCGAAAGGCAAAGTAAAATACAACGGCGTGCCAATCGAAGAATGCGACTTGGATTACATACGTGCGAGAGAGATATCGTGCTGCCCACAGTCGTGCTTCGCGCCGGACGAAACGGTGAAAGAGCTGTTAGAGTATTTCGACACGCCCTTTTCTTCCTATCACCGGGGTGTAGATGGCCTACTTTCGCTGGAAAACAGCGTGAAGGAGTTGCTCGGGAAACGTTGCTCCGCGCTTTCGGGCGGTGAGCTGCGCCGAGTGTACTTATGGTCGGCGATTTCACGCAAGTCGTCAGTTTTGGTACTCGACGAGCCCACGACTGGGTTAGACGCTGTAAGCCGCGCCGAGCTTGCGGCCTATGTTAAGCGCAACAAGCAAAGCCAGCTGATCATCATTGTCTCTCACGATGACGAGATGGTCGGCGCGGTAGAAGGGGTAGTGGATTTAGGCAGCATGTACCGGGGTAAATGCTGACAAGTGTAGTGCTACCCAACTGACAGAGATAACAAAAAAGCGATGCAGATGCACGTAGCATTCAGTCGGTTCGGACTCGGTGCCTTCACGCCATCGCAACGCTTTCAGATATAGTTCTCATTCTCTTACTAAAGGAAACTTTAGTCTACGTTGTCTTGTCGAGACAGAGGTGAAGCGAAGTGTTGTCGCGACGTATCTTATTCCAGGTGGCTCAGTATCATCGTGAGAATCACACCAAAGTGTACTTACAATTCTCGTGTCCCACGGACAACATGAGCTGAGCATTGAGGTTCCACCCTTTGCTGCAACTACACGGGGTTGGACGGCAATGAATATGCCGGGCCGCATGCCACGCGCAGCGGGGGTCCATGCCCCAGTATGTTGCCTACAGCAGCCTCGATGTCCACGCACACATCATCTCTGCCTTCGTGTTCAATCCGTTTGCCGGAGAGTGCGAGGGTTACAAGGCCGTAGAATACGAGCCGAACAAATGAAATGCGGTATCGACGCATAGGATTAAACTGACGATTGCTTTGCACCGAAAATACGCCCGGAAAGCCGCTATGGGTGGCGGCCCGGGTTAAATTGAGAGGCCCGTCCGATCACTTTCATGTGACGAACGGTCGGGCTTCTTATTCCACTTGCCAATGCTCGGCTCATATTGGAAGAAAGCTACGCTAATGTTTGCGTGATACTCCTATTTTTTCCGAAGAAAGAATCGGATAATGAAGAATAACAATAAAATAGGTGCCAGATATAAAGCAAGTACAAAGGTTAATCCAACGAGACCTTGCAATAATGGCATAACTCCTCCCAGACACGAGATTTTGGTATTTGTCCCCATCTTATTTTGAATTGGACCAAATAGTTCCTAGACACAAAAACTACTCGTCAACTGGATCGCACCAATCTGCTGGCAAAACACAGCTTGATTCTTTATCGACATAGCACCAATCCGCAACAGGGCACTCGGCGATGTCGTAAAAATTGCATATATCAACTCCAAGACAACAAGGCTCAACGGGAGTATGTTCATTTGAACCAACAGGATGGATATGCTTCATAACAGCTCCTCACCTTAATCCAATTAGAGACTACGTTTGATCAATGCCACAGTGATCTACAACGCAGATGCTGCCGCCATCCATGTCATAGTCGCAGTAATCGTATGCACCACAGCCATCTGCTTTATCATAAACAGTACAGATGTCAGTAATGCCCAAGAGGCAGTCAAAAGACATCGGCTTCACGCCTGCCTCGTCGCCACTTCCTGGATTAATCGGATGAATATGCTTCACGACTACCTCCCTTTGAGTGCAGAAAAACCTCAATATTGTGTATAACAAACCAAGATGTCTAGTTCACCATATTTCTAGAATGGTTTCGGCGAACGTAGCAATAAGCTTCGCAGACGGTAATCAGAAGAACGAACACCTCCACAATGGTGACAGCAATGCGCTGAACCGCTTATTCCGATACAGTAGCTTCTCGTTGATTTTTCTCCTGCGAAGATGAGTGGCGGGAAATAAGGTCAAAAGCCATCTCGTAGCACATTTTTCTATATTCACATGATGCAGGGTGTAGACTCTTGGGCAAGTAGCCGTGCTCGTCTGCAGCCTCCCAGCTACAGCCCCCACCACAGAAAGACCGAGCCCAACAGTCCGTACAGTCAATTCTTTTTTCGACACCCTGACTCCAGTTTTCAATATACCTAGTTTCGTCAATTCCGGTGACGATGTTGCCCATTTTGAATCGCATCATCCCGACAAACCTGTGACAGGGGTATACGTCCCCTTCGGGAGTCACGGAAATAAAACGCCTGCCAGCCCCGCATCCGACAAAGGCGATCCTGTTGCTCATAATCAAATCAACTGCAGTTTTCAATGTTCTAAACAAGGGCTTTTCCCCTTGATCAATCTGTTTGAGATATTGATCCGCCAAATCTATTAGGCCCGCCCTGAT
This sequence comes from uncultured Collinsella sp., assembly GCA_905213265.1. Lineage (GTDB taxonomy): Bacteria > Actinomycetota > Coriobacteriia > Coriobacteriales > Coriobacteriaceae > Collinsella. The sequence continues at coordinate 6,587 of CAJMHR010000030.1, read as the reverse complement.
TTTGTTTAATGAGTGTTCGTCGAGTTTGATATTCTCATCGAATGAGCTCACGGGCGAGAAGTAAATCCTTCTGAAGCCCATCTCTTTAAACTGAAGATAGTCTTCAACAAGGTTACAGTTATTATTTGTTAAGGTCGCTCTTGCGCCGAAGGGGAACGACTCGGAAAAACGACGAACGTTTTTGTCGATATCGGAGAAAGAGCCGCCTCCCGTCTTGTACGGGCGCGATGCATCGTGCTTGCATCCTGTACCATCGAGACTAATCAGAACAGAAAACCCGTGCTCCTTGAAAGAATTCACAGCAGTGTCATTCAAAAGCGTTCCGTTGGTCGTAATAGAATAGGTAAAGTTTCTATTGGGGTATATTCTTTTTGAATAGTCGACCGTTTTCCATATCAGCGGCTCGTTAATCATGGGTTCCCCACCAAAAAAGACGATTGCAAGCGTTTCGTTTTCCGATGAACTTGCGACGAGGTAGTCGACCGCCTTGAAGGCTATCTCGTCTGTCATCAGCAGAGGAGACGTTCCATAATCTCCTTTACCGGCAAAACAGTAACTACAACCAAGGTTGCATGCATGTGAAACGTGGAGTTCGATGGATCTAAGTTTTCGAGGCGTGTCTTTTGTTAAGAAAGTCCGCTCAGACAATCGTTGATACTCATCAATGTCGTCTTCAAGTTCTGCTATGGTCGTTTGGTCGTAGCCTTTCGCAGCAAGTGACTTTGTTAGCAACTTCGAGTTGACCGTTCTTCCCGATGCTTCAAATATGCGAAGCGCATCTTCTGATGCTTGGTCAACCTGAAAGCAATTGCGAGTGACCTCATCGAAGCAGTAACGACGATCACTTACTGAGAAAAAATGCATACGTTCCTCAATTTCATGCTGGACTGGCACTAACCTTGTTTATTGTTGCGCAGCTATAAAAAACCACCAGCGGGGATTCGGTGTGCGGCCCAATCGGACTCCCAAAAGGTTCTATTTGAGACTGGCAAGCTTTGTGTTGTTGGCACTTCGACAGCGCTCTTTATTCCAACATGGAGCCTCGCAGTTTGAGTCGACTTGCCTCTGGAAGGTCCGATCTTAACTTGATTTAGGATGAAAACAGATTACAGGCGCGCTCCTCTAGAAAGAAAGGAAACCAATCGCCGCCTTTCACCAGGAAAGTTTTTATAGCCCACCTCGAGCAAAATGAAAGATGCGAGAGCGATTGGGGAACAACGCGAATCTCCCCTTTTGGGTGGGAGCGAGCCTTCAGCCACCGGCGAACGACTCGCCCTGGTCAGAATCTGGAAGTGGTGCCGGGCCGCTTGGGCCTCCCCGGTGACTTCGTGGGGCTTACCTGCCTGACGTCGAGGAGTACATCCGCAAGATTCGTTCCCTATGCCGTTTGCTCTCACGCCCGCCTTAGTTCCAAGTCGGGCGAGCACGAGGTCGCGCCGGCGCATCCGCTGGGACTGCTGCGCGTGCAAAACGGCTACGCGGTGAGCGTCCCGCGCTGGATTCAGCCGAGTGAGGAAGGCGTCGAGATCGGCGCGCTGGCAACGGGGGAGGGCGGCATCACCGATGTGGGCGATGACGTTTCGGCTCGCCATGCCCACGTGTGGTGCGATGACCAAAATGTCTGGTACGTTGAGGACCTGTCGTCCACCAACGGAACCGTGGTGGTAAACGACGCGACGAACGTCTGCACCCAGGTCGAGCCCGGCCGCTCCGCCCAGCTCAACCCCGGTGACGAGCTCAAGCTCGGAGAATCCACAACCTACGCCATCCTCCTCGGCGCCCTCTGACTCATCTCCTAAATAAGTTGCGGTGAAATAGGGGCTGTTTAAGGCTACGGCCGGCAAAAACAGTTCCTATTTCACCGCAGCTGCCATTTGGTCCCTCGGTGACGGAAGGATCAATTTTGCCCTTGATGGTCACCCAAGGTAAACCTTTACCGCCCACCTATATTTGTCGAAATTACACTTGGCGGCGGGGTACAATAAACCCGCATGCGGATTTCCGTTGCGGGTGCCTCCCATCGCCGGGGCGTGCCCGGGAGCATCCGGCATGCGGCCTTTGCGGCGCTCGGTCATGTGCAAGACGGGCGGTCGGGTCTGTGGGGCGCATCAGTTGCCCCTCGCCTCGGCATGTCTTCTCTCCACGCCACGTACCTGCTGCTGAGCCTGCCTGCCAGATGATTGGAAGCAACAGCGTAAATCCCATCACGCCAACATCCCGGCGATCGCCGGGGCCTGTATACCTATATGAGAGGAGAGGGGTATATGGCGCGTAAGTTTAAGTCTATGGACGGCAACGAGGCGGCCGCATATGTTTCGTATGCGTACACCGAGGTAGCGGGAATCTATCCCATTACGCCGTCCAGCCCGATGGCCGACCATGTCGACCAGTGGGCGGCCCAGGGTCGCAAGAACATCTTCGGCACCCCGGTCAAGGTCGTCGAGATGGAGTCCGAGGCAGGTGCAGCCGGTACCGTTCACGGTTCGCTGGGCGCCGGTGCTCTGACCACCACCTACACGGCTTCTCAGGGTCTGCTCCTGATGATTCCGAACATGTACAAGATCGCGGGCGAGCAGCTCCCGGGCGTCTTCCACGTCTCCGCGCGTTGCGTCGCTTCCCACGCCCTGAACATTTTTGGCGATCACTCCGACGTCATGGCCTGTCGTCAGACCGGCTTCGCCATGCTCGCCGAGGGCAACGTCCAGGAGGTCATGGACCTCTCGCCGGTGGCTCACCTTGCCGCCATCGAGGGTAAGACCCCGTTCCTTAACTTCTTCGACGGCTTCCGCACCAGCCACGAGATCCAGAAGGTCGCCATGTGGGACTACAAGGATCTGGCTGAGATGTGCGACATGGACGCCGTCCAGGCTTTCCGCGATCACGCGCTCAACCCTGAGCACCCGCACACCCGCGGCAGCCACGAGAACGGCGACATCTTCTTCCAGAACCGCGAGGCCTGCAACAAGGTCTACGACGAGCTCCCTGCCGTCGTCGAGGGCTACATGAAGAAGATCAACGAGAAGCTCGGCACCGATTACGGCCTGTTCAACTACTACGGCGCTCCCGATGCCGACCGCGTCGTCGTGTGCATGGGCTCCTTCTGCGACGTGCTCGAGGAAGTCATCGACTACCTCAACGCTCACGGCGAGAAGGTCGGCCTGGTCAAGGTTCGCCTGTTCCGTCCGTTCTCCATCAAGCACTTTGTCGACGTTCTCCCCGAGACCGTCAAGAAGATTGCCGTCATGGACCGCACCAAGGAGCCGGGTTCCATCGGCGAGCCGCTCTACCAGGACGTCGTCTCCGCTCTCTACGAGGCCGGCAAGACGGGCATCAAGGTCGTCGGCGGCCGTTACGGCCTGGGCAGCAAGGACACGCCTCCCGCGTCCGCGTTCGCTGTCTTCGAGGAGCTCAAGAAGGACGAGCCCAAGCGCGAGTTCACCATCGGCATCGTCGATGACGTGACCAACCTGAGCCTGCCCGAGGCCGAGGATGCGCCCAACACCGCAGCCCCCGGCACCATCGAGTGCAAGTTCTGGGGTCTGGGTGGCGACGGTACCGTCGGCGCCAACAAGAACTCGATCAAGATCATCGGCGACCACACCGACAAGTACGTTCAGGCCTACTTCCAGTACGACTCCAAGAAGACCGGCGGCGTCACCGTTTCGCACCTGCGCTTTGGTGATTCTCCGATCCGTTCGCCGTACTACGTGACCAAGGCCGACTTTGTCGCTTGCCACAACCCCAGCTACATCGTTAAGGGCTTCAAGATGGTCCGCGACGTCAAGCCGGGCGGCACCTTCCTGGTCAACTGCCAGTGGAGCGACGAGGAGTTCGCCGAGCACATGCCCGCCGTGGCCAAGCGCTACATCGCGAACAACAACGTCAACGTCTACCTGATCGACGCTATCGACCTGGCGGCCAAGGTCGGCATGGGCAAGCGCACCAACACGGTGCTCCAGTCCGCCTTCTTCGCGCTGGCCAAGGTCCTGCCCGCCGAGAACGCCCTGCAGTACATGAAGGACGCGGCTACCAAGTCCTACATGAAGAAGGGCCAGGCTATCGTCGACGCCAACCACAAGGCCATCGATGCCGGCGCTACCGCCTTCCGTAAGTTCGAGGTTCCGGCCGACTGGGCTACCGCCGAGGATGCCGCTCCCGTCGAGCTCTCCGAGGAGACCAAGTCCGCCATCGCCCAGCAGGTCAAGAACCTGCTCGAGCCCATCGATCGCATGGATGGCGACAGCCTGCCCGTTTCCGCCTTCGTCGGTTGCGCCGACGGCCAGTTTGAGCTGGGTGCCTCCGCATACGAGAAGCGCGGCGTCGCCGTGGTCGTTCCTCACTGGGACGAGACCAAGTGCATCCAGTGCAACCAGTGCGCCTACGTGTGCCCGCATGCCACCATCCGTCCGTTCGCGATGACCGAGGACGAGGCTGCCGCCGCGCCCGAGGCTACCCGCACGCTCGACGCCATGGGCCCCAAGGCCAAGGGCATGAAGTTCACCATGGCTGTGTCCCCGCTCGACTGCATGGGTTGCACCAACTGCGTCAAGGTCTGCCCCAAGGGCGCCCTCGAGATGGTTCCCACCGAGCAGGAGATGGACCAGCAGCCCGTTTGGGACTACATGGTCGAGAACGTCTCCGAGAAGAAGGAGCTCATCGCGGCCAACGTCAAGGGCAGCCAGTTTAAGCAGCCCTACCTGGAGTTCTCGGGTTCCTGCGCCGGCTGTGCCGAGACCGCCTATGCACGTCTGGTGACCCAGGTCGCCGGCGACCGCATGTTCATTTCCAACGCCACCGGCTGCTCCTCCATTTGGGGTAACCCCGCTGCCACCGCTCCTTACTGCAAGGACAAGGACGGTCACGGCCCGGCGTGGAACAACTCCCTGTTCGAGGACAATGCCGAGCACGGTCTGGGCATGGCCGTTGGCTATGAGGCCGTTCAGCACAAGCTGATCGCCGCTACCCAGGACATCATCGCTGCCGATGGTCCATCCGATGAGCTCAAGGCCGCCGGTCAGGCTTGGATCGACTCCGTCAACGACGCCGAGGCCTCCAAGACCGCTGCCGCTGCCTACGTTGCCGAGCTCGAGAAGTGCGGCTGCGACGCTTCCAAGGCAATCCTCGCCGACAAGGCTTACCTCACCAAGAAGTCCTTCTGGATCTTCGGCGGCGACGGCTGGGCCTACGACATCGGCTTCGGTGGCCTGGACCACGTCCTGGCTTCCGGCCACAACGTCAACGTCTTCGTCTTCGACACCGAGGTCTACTCCAACACCGGCGGTCAGGCCTCCAAGGCCTCGAACCTGGGCCAGGTCGCTCAGTTCGCCGCTGCCGGTAAGGTGACCAAGAAGAAGTCTCTGGCCGAGATTGCCATGAGCTACGGCTACGTCTACGTGGCACAGGTTGCCATGGGCGCCAACCCGGCTCAGACCCTCAAGGCCATTCACGAGGCCGAGGCCTACGACGGCCCGTCCCTCATCATCGGCTACAGCCCCTGCGAGATGCACTCCATCAAGAAGGGCGGCATGCAGAACTGCCAGGCCGAGATGAAGAAGGCTGTCGAGTGCGGTTACTGGAACCTCTTCCGCTTCAACCCCGAGGCTGCTGCCGGCAAGAAGTTCTCGCTCGATTCCAAGGAGCCCGCGGGCGGTTACCAGGAGTTCCTGATGAACGAGGCCCGTTACGCTTCGCTGACGCGTTCCTTCCCCGAGCGCGCCGAGGAGCTCTTCAAGGAGAACGAGCAGGCCGCCATGGACCGCTACGCTCACCTGCTGAAGCTCAAGACGGTGTACAACGAGGCTTAGGTCTCCCACCGCAGGATCTGAGGGCTGACCTTCGCGGACGTCCTCGGACATGAAAGAACCCCCGCTGCGCACTTCGTTGAACTGCCTCCCATTTCTTGGACACAAGAAATGGGAGGCTTTTTTATGGCTGGAAACGCTTTGTACGACGTCGGGATGAGGCTGCGAGCGGCAGAGCTGCACGACGGGGGGCACGGCCGCGCGGCGATCGCGGCCCTTCTCGGGATGCCGGAGGAAACCGTGAGAGAATGGCTGTGCACCTACAGGTCTGCTGGTATCGAGGTTCTGGCCATGATGGGAAAGAAGCACACCGCCTATTCGTTCGAGACGAAGCTGGCCGCCGTCAGGGCGGTCGTCGACGATGGCATGACGAAGCCCGAGGCCATGGAGAAGTTCGGGATAGCCTCGCCAAGCCCTTTCAAGAAATGGCTGAAGGCGTACAGGGAGGAGGGCCCGGAGGCGCTCAGGCCAAAGCCAAAGGGGAGGCCGAGGGGGTCCGTCTCCCCGTCCGGGGAGACGACGCGCGAGCAAGAGCTCGAGCGCAGGATCAAGAGGCTCGAGGCGGAGAACGCCTACCTAAAAAAATCAATCGCCCTGAAGGCGGAGAAACGCTCTCGAACGGCGAGAAGGCCGCGGTCGTGAGCGGGCTTTCAGGGCAATATCCCCTCGCCGACCTGCTCGAGTGCGCCGGCCTGGCGAGGTCGAGCTACTACTACGCGCTGTCGCACCCCAAGGCTCCCACCAGGCCCGAGCTCTGGGAGGCCGCCGCCGAGATATTCTCGCGCA
>CAJMHR010000029.1 GCA_905213265.1 uncultured Collinsella sp. | reverse complement strand
CGGCATAGACCTTCTGGTCATGCCGTCCTCTTTGAATGACAAGTTGTCGCTCTGGTGCCCGCGCAGCGTCGGCCAGTTACGGCGTTTGGTAAAACGCCGTAACTACTAAGACTCGATATAGTCTTTCAACTTGCTCGAGCGACTCGGGTGGCGGAGCTTGGCCAGGGTCTTGGACTCGATCTGGCGGATACGCTCGCGCGTGACGCCAAACTCGCGACCGACTTCCTCGAGCGTGCGGGGATGTCCGTCAACGAGACCAAAGCGCAGCTCGATAACCTTGCGCTCACGATCGGCAAGCGAATCGAGCACCTGGGTGAGCTGCTCCTGCAGCATAGAGAAGCTGGCGGCATCGGGCGGAACGATAGCCTGGGAGTCCTCGATGAAGTCGCCCAGCTGGGAATCCTCTTCCTCGCCGATTGGAGTCTCGAGCGACACGGGCTCCTGCGAGATCTTCTGGATCTCGCGGACGCGGTCGGCACTCATATCCATCTCGGCACCAATCTCCTCGGGGGTCGGGTCGCGACCCAGATCCTGGAGGAGCTGGCGTTGCACGCGGACGAGCTTGTTGATGGTCTCGACCATGTGCACGGGAATACGGATGGTACGGGCCTGGTCGGCAATAGCGCGCGTAATGGCCTGACGGATCCACCACGTGGCGTACGTGGAGAACTTAAAGCCCTTCTGGTAGTCGAACTTCTCGACGGCGCGGATCAGACCGAGGTTACCCTCCTGGATCAGATCCAGGAACAGCATGCCACGGCCGACATAGCGCTTGGCGATGGAGACGACCAGACGCAGGTTTGCGCTGATGAGCGCCTGCTTGGCCTCAAGACCAACATTCTCGATACGCGTAAGACGACGCATCTCGGCGCGGGTGAGTTCAATCTCGCCTGCATCGGCAGCCTCGAGCTTCTCGGTAGCCTCGAGACCGGCCTCAATCTTCATGGCCAGATCGACCTCTTCAGATGCGGTCAGCAGGTCGACCTTACCGATCTCCTTGAGGTACATACGAACCGGGTCGCCGGTCAGCATCACCGTGGAGGCATCGATGCCGCGCACGCGCGAACGCGAACGGGACGTGCGCACGGTGCGCTTCTTCTTGCTCTTGGAAGAGCCCATCTCGGCATCGGCCTGGCGGGCCATCTTAAGCTCGTGATCGTCAAGCGAGCCGGAATCGTGCTCGTCATCATCGAAATCGTCGGTATCGTTATCGTCATCGTCGACGTCCATCGGGGCGTCGTCGTTTCCGCTCGCGGAGATAATCTGGATGCCGCTGTTGCGCAGCGCGGAATACACCGCGTTGAGCTGCTCATCAGTAACATCGATATCCTTCAGGGCGACCTGAATCTCGTCCTCGGTTACCGAAGTCCTGTTTGAGCCGTTGCCCATGAGCTTTGCAACGTAGGATTCCAGCCCAGTACCCGTGCTCTCAGTCTTTTTTGGCACAGATTCTCCCTTCGTAGTCCACAGGACTCAATACTTTAGCACACACGTAGACCTCTATACCCAAAATAAAGACATGATATAGGCGAGAATACGCTGGTTGACCACAACATCTAGACCTGATCGGCACCTGCGGTCTCCAAACCGATCAAACGGAACGGGTCGGCCACGCCACCGATCGACTTTTGGAGCTCGCGCTGGCGCTGTGAATCTTGCACCGCCTGCATCGTCAGCACGCGACGAGCCTCATCGTCGAGTGAACGGTCCTGACGCAACTTGGCCTGCGCGGCTCGCATGCGACGTTTGATGGTGTAGAGCTCGAGCGTATCGAGCATAAAGACGATGTTCGTCTCGGTCGGGTGCTTGCTCGTCGCCGAGATGCGCCCGGCGCTGACAAGCGACGCCGCCTCGGGACACACCGCCCGCGCCGCATCCATGCATGCCGCAGGATCGGTTCCCGGCGGCGTTGCCAGCACGGCCCACGCAATGGACTCGTGACGCGGGTCAACCCACTCGATAGAACAAATGCGATCGGCATACGTGCGGAACAGATCGGGATAGCTCGTGAGCATCGTCAGCAGCTCGCGCTCCCCCGCCAGGGATTTCCGCTCCAGATCGGTCAAAACAATCGGCATCGACGGAGCTGCCGCCGCGCTTGGACTATCGGCAACGGGCGCAGCGCTTTCCATTCCCGCCGGCACATCGATTGGCGGCAGGTCCTCGTCGACCTCCACCGGTGCGGCCCCATAGGCATCAAGCGGAACGTAGTCGTACGGATCCTCCTCGACCGGTGCGGACACCGGCGGCGTCGCACCCGCGGCCCAGGCACCGCGACCGGCACTGCGCGCACCAGCCGCACCGCCGCCCGAGCCTCGTCCCTGCGAACCGCCCGCGCGCTCAGCTTGCGCGCGTTGACGCTCGTAGTTCTGCTCACGCCGGCGCTCGGCATCCTCACGCTTGGCGACATCGCGAAACACGCGGCCCGAACTCGCGCGCACGGTCTCCAGGTCCAAACCCAACAGGTCGGCAATCTGGATAAAGTACGTGTCGATCATATAGCTGTCACGTAGAGGATAGATGAGCGTCAGCGCGTCCTCGAGCGCCTTGGCGCGACCGCCCGGTGTGGTAATGTCGCTCGACTCCTGCAGCGAGCGGTACACAAAGTCCATGAGGGGCTCGGCCGCGTCAATGCGCGCCTGAAGCTCCTGGCCGTCATGCGCCGTGATGAACTCCATGGGGTCGTTGCCGTCGGGCAGCACCACACAGCGCAGGTCCATCGAATCCTGCTCGATAAACTGAATCGCGCGGCGAGCGGCCTTTTGACCGGCGGCGTCGCCATCGAACATATATACAATGCGCTTGGCAAAACGGGTGAGCGTCTTAACGTGATGTTCCGTCAGCGCCGTGCCCAGCGTGGCGACGACATTTTTGATCCCCGCCTCCCAGCAGGCGATGCAATCGGTATAGCCCTCCACCACGATGGCAGTATCCTGAGCAACGATAAACTCCTTGGCCCAGTTAAAGCCATAGAGGTTTCGCTTTTTATGAAACACGCTCGTCTCGGCGGTGTTGAGGTACTTGGGCTGACCATCGCCCATGATGCGCCCGCCAAAGGCGATATTGTGACCCTGTTCATCAAAGATGGGAAACATCACACGGTCGTAAAAGCGGTCTGCGAGCTGTCCGCGCCCACGGCTTACGGCCACGTTGGCGTCGATCATCTCCTGCGGGGTAAAACCCGCCTGAGACAGGTGCGAAACCAGCGCGTTGCGACCAGGCGCAAAACCCAGGCAGTAGCGTCGGCAGACATCGCCACCCATACCGCGGCTGGCAAAGTACTCGCGCGGACGGCTGTCCTTACCGCGCATAAGCATGGTGTGGTAGAACTGAGCCGTCTCGGCGCACAGGTCATAGATGCGAGCGCGCTTGGTGCCGCGATCGCGCTGCGCACCGGTATCGTGCAGTTCAATGCCCGCACGATCAGCCAAATAGCGGATCGACTCGGGAAAACTCAGGTTCTCGCGCTTCATGATATAGGTAAAGACGTCGCCGCCCTCGCCGCAGCCAAAGCAGTGCCACACCTGCGTAGCAGGGATAATGTGAAACGATGGGGTCTTTTCGCCATGAAACGGGCAGCAGCCCCAAAACTCATGGCCGCGGGGCTTGAGCTCAACCGTTTCCTGCACGATGGCAACCAAGTCTGACGCCGCGCGTACCTGATCTTTTTCCTCATCGCTAATCACGGATACTCACCCCCTGCTCACCCAAGTTATGACGGATATCGTCGATATTACCCTCGACGGTCGCGATAAGCTCGTCCAGGGAATCGAACACGCGAGACGGACGCAGCCAGCGCGTAAACGCCAGCGACACGGAAGCGCCATACAGGTCGCCCGCATAGCCAATCAAGTTGGCCTCGAGATGCGCCGAGGCGGCATCATCGGCATAGGTCGGCGGCAGGCCGACGTTAACGGCAGCAGGCCATACGGTATCGTCGACCAGCACCAGACCCTCATAGACGCCATCGGCAGGCACTTGGATGCCGTCGGGCACCTGGATGTTTGCCGTGGGAAAGCCCATATCGGAGCCCTCGTGACGGCCAGCCGCCACAACGCCGCGCAGCATATAGGGACGGCCGAGAAGCTCGGCAGCCAGCTCCACATGACCCTGACCCAGCTCATGGCGGATGCGCGTGGCGCAGATGGTCCGCCCGTTAACGCAGAGCAGGTCGTGACCGTAAACGTCAACCCCACGCTCAGTGCCCCAGGCGCGCATCTCGGCAACGCCCGAAGCCCCGCCGCGGCCGAGCCTAAAGTCGCTGCCTACACGAATGGAGCGAATGTCGACAACACGCGACAACAGCGCCAGAAACCCGACATGATCGAGTGCCGCCACGGCGGGCGTAAAGGGAACGGCCACCACCGCATCGACCCCGGTTTGAGCCAGGGCATGCAGGCGGTCGGCCGTCGTCATCAATTTTTGAGCGGGCGACGGACTCACCACGACGTCCGGATCGGGATCGAAGGTGACCACGACCGCTTTGCTGCCGTGATCATGCGCATCGCGAATAACCGCTTCGATCAGCTCTTGGTGCCCACGATGCACGCCATCAAACACGCCAATGGCGATCGACGCGGCACCCAAGAACTCGCACCCATCAAATGCATCGGCAGAAACGATACGGGCCTCAACCAACTCACCCGCGAAAAAGATACGCGCGAGCTCGTGGGGCGCCAGCATCATCGAACACCGCCGATCGCTTGCGGAAAGACGTGCTCCATCACAAAGCGGCCGCCCTCGATACGAGCAAGCGCCTTCAATCCCCCATCGAGCACGAGCGCGAACGGCGCCTTCGCCATATCGAAGTCCGCAAGCGCGCGTTCAACGGGAATGCGGCGACCACAAAGCAGGTCGTCTGCAAGATTGCCCGGCAAATCGACACGCGTGGCACCAAGGGCGGCGATGGGATCCAGAGCGAAGCCGGCAGCGGACTCGGCAGAGAGCTCCTCAACCGCATGACAGGCGCCAATGGAAACCACGCCGGAGGCCGTACGGCGCAGCGCGGAAATATGCGCAGCACTATCGCAGGCCCGACCCAGATCGCGAGCGAGCGCGCGAATGTAGGTGCCCTTGCTTACCGAAAACGCCACGGTCCAGACGCACGCATCGCCCTCGCCGCTCACGGCGATCAGGTCGGCGGCATAGACCTCGACGGGGCGCGGGGGCAAGTCTACCGCATTGCCCTCGCGAGCACTCTTATAGGCGCGAACGCCATTGACCGAGATGGCCGAAAACGCCGGCGGCACCTGCATCTGCGGGCCAAGCATAGCGGCGAGCTGCTCGCGGGCGTAAGCGAGATCGCGCAGCTCGGGGGCAACGGGCACCGTGCGGACGACCTCGCCCTCCGCGTCATCGGTATTGGTCTCGACGCCAAACGAAATGTCGGCGACATAACTTTTAGTATCGAGGGTTAGCATGCCCAGCAGACGGGTCGCCTGGCCCACGCCCACCACCATGACACCCGAGGCCATGGGGTCAAGCGTACCGGCATGGCCGACGCGTCGCTCATGGAGGGCGCGTCGGCACTGCGATACCACGTCGTGGGACGTACAGCCCACCGGCTTATCGACGGCGAGCAGCATATTCAGTTGAGAAGGCGTACGACGAGCCATGTACCATCCAAAATGTTAGAGCTCGACGGTCACCGAAGCGGGATCCTCCCCTACCAGCTCGGCCAGCATGGGGAGTGCCGCGGTGAGCGTCTCGAGAATCGTTCCGTTGTTAGAGAAACCGGCGGCCGCAGGATGCCCGCCACCGCCAAAAGCAGCAGCGATCTCAGAAACATTGAGGTCGCCCTTGGAGCGCAGGTTGCCGCGTACCTTGGTATCGCCCTCAATGCCCTTCAGGAACAGGCAGACCTCCACGCCCATCACCGAACGCACCACATCGACCAGGCCGTCGCACTCGTCCGAAGTGACGCCGCAAGCCTCAAGGTCGCTCTGGTACGCATAACTATATGCCACGCGACCGTGCGCCACCGTCTTGATACGACCCATAACGATGGACTTGAGATGCAAGAACTCAACGCGCATGCTCTGGTAGACCTCGAGCGCAACGCGCGCCGGATCGGCACCGTGCGCGACCAGGCGCGAGGCGGCATGGAACGCAGCAGCATCGGCGTTTTGGTACTGAAAACGACCGGTATCGGTCACCAGGCCGCACAGCAGGCAGGTCGCGACACCATCGCGAGCCACAATGCCGCAATTGTCCAAAAAGCGGTCGATAATCATGGCGCAGGCCGCGGCGCCGACGCACCTCAGGCTCAGCTCGGCAAATTCCTCGCGCGCCGGATGGTGGTCGAAGCACACCACATGCGACGAGCGGCGGAGCACCTCGGCTGAGTTGTTCAGACGCTCGACGACCGGCACGTCCACCGAGATGAACAGGTCCGGATTGCCGGTATACGCAGATGCCGGCACCAGACGGTCGGCGCCCTCCATAAAGCGGTAGATGCGCGGAACCGGGTCATCGTCTGCCAGCAGCAGGGCAATGTCCTTGTTGGGGAAAAACTTCATAAGCGATAAGCCCAGACCCAGCACGGAGCCCAGGGCGTCGCCATCGGGAGACGTATGTCCCGAAATCGCAATGGAGGACGCACCCTCGATGAGCTCGAGGATGCGTCGCTGAATATCTGCAGACTCGCTCGATGCGAGGTCGGCGGAATTACTCATCAAAAGCTGCCTCCTGGGCGGCATCCGCAATTGGATAGCCGTCCTCGTCCTTTTCGATCGCAAGCGTGGCTGGGACGTTTTCCAGCGCACGCGTGATGCGCTCGGCCTCATCGGTCGAGCGATCGATGCGAAAATCGAGCTCGGGCGTGACGCGCCAATCGAGCGAGCGGGCCAACAGGCTACGGATGCGGCCCTTGGCGCTGGCGAGCGCCTCCATGACCTCGTCGTAGCGGCTCGCGTCGCACGACACGTACACGCGCGCGAACGAACGGTCCACCGCGACCTCGACCGCGGTCAGGGTGACCAGGTCGAGACGCGGATCGGAAACCTCAAAGAGCAGGATATAACCGAGCTTCTCGCGAAGCTGCTCGCCCAGACGGCGGGTTGCCTGCGTTTGCTTCATAGCGCTACCCCCTACTCGGTACGGGCAACCTGGTCGATGCGGTAGCCCTCAATGGTGTCGCCAGGCTTGATGTCCTGGAAGTTCTCCAGGCCAATACCGCCCTCGGAGCCGCTCTTGAGGCTCTTGGCCTCGTCCTTGTAGTGGCGCATCGAGGCGATTTTACCGTTGAAGACCACGATGCCGTCGCGCACCAGGCGCACAGAATCGGTCGCGGCGATCTCGCCCTCTTCGACGCGGACACCGGCGGCGATACCAACCTTGGGCACCTTGAAGGTGTCCAGAACGGTCGCGGAACCCGTGGAGACCTCGACCTCGGTGGGCTTGAGCATGCCGATACGGGCAGCGTCGAGGTCCTCGAGGCACTTGTAGATGACGTCGTAGCAACGGATCTCGACGCCCTCGCGCTCAGCGGCGGAGCGGGCCTTGCCGTCGGGACGGACGCCAAAGCCGATGATGATGGCGTTGGAGGCGTCGGCCAGGACGACGTCGGTCTCGTTGATGGCGCCAACGGCGGAGTGGATCGTGTTGATGCGCACCTCGGACTGATCCATCTTGTCGAGGGAGTCCTGAAGGGCCTCGATGGAGCCCTGGACGTCGGCCTTGATGATCAGGTTGAGCTCCTTGACCTCGGCGTCGGCAATGGTCTCGAAGAGGTTCTCGAGCGTCACGTGCTTCACGCGGCTCTGCTCCTCGATACGGGCCTTGAGCGAACGCTCGTCGGCCAGCGCACGTGCCTCGCGCTCGTCCTCGAACACGCGGAACTCATCGCCGGCGTTGGGAACGGACTGCAGGCCCAGGATCTCGACGGCGTCGGAAGGACCGGCCTCGGTGACGGCGTTGCCCTTGGGGTCGAGCATGGCGCGGACGCGGCCATAGGTGAGGCCGGCGACCAGCGTGTCGCCCACGCGCAGGGTGCCGCGGGTCACGAGCACGGTGGCAACCGAGCCGCGGCCCTTATCGAGCTTAGCCTCGAGGACGTTGCCCGAAGCGAACGTATCGGGGTTGGCCTTGAGCTCGAGCACGTCGGCCTGGAGCAGCACGGTCTCGAGCAGGTCGTCGATACCGATCTTCTGCTTGGCCGAGATGTTGACGAACATGTTCTGTCCGCCCCACTCCTCGGGGATGATGCCGTACTCGGTGAGTTCCTGGCGCACGCGGTCGGGGTTGGCGCCCGGCTTATCGATCTTGTTGACGGCGACGACGATGGGAACGCCGGCGGCCTTGGCGTGGTTGATCGACTCGATGGTCTGGGGCATGACGCCGTCGTCGGCAGCCACGATCAGGATGACGATATCGGTCACCTTGGCGCCGCGGGCACGCATGGCCGTAAAGGTAGCGTGACCGGGGGTATCGATGAAGGTGATCTTACGGTCGTTGATCATGACCTGCGAAGCGCCGATGGCCTGGGTAATGCCGCCCGCCTCGCCGGCAGCGACGCCGGTATGGCGGATAGCGTCGAGGAGGCTCGTCTTGCCGTGGTCGACGTGACCCATGACGGTGACGACCGGGGCGCGCGGCTTAAGGTCGGCGGGATCGTCGTAGAACGAGAAGGTGTTCTCCTCCTCGGGGGTGATGATCTTGATCTGGCGACCCAGGTCGTCGGCAACGAGCTCGACGAGGTCGTCGGACATGGACTGCGTCATGGTAAGCGGCGTGCCCAGCAGGAACAGGCGCTTGATGATGTCGTTGGCCGGAACGTCGAGCGCCTCGGCGAGCTCCTGGACGGTAACGCCCTGGGAGACCTTGATGGCGTCGAGGTCCTCGGGGTTCACGCCCTGGGCCAGCGCCTCCTCAATCTTGCGCTCTTCCTGAGCCTTTGCGGCCTCGCGCTCGCGCTTCTCCTTGCGCTTTTTGCGGCGACCGGTGGACTCGCGAGAGGCCTCCTCGACGGCGGCACGAGCCTCCTCGAGCACCTTCTCGCGGCTGTACTCCTCGGCCTCGCGAGCCATGCGGCTGTAGTGGTCCTCTTCGTTGTTGTGACCGCCCTTGCGCTTCTTGCCCTTGCCCTGCTTGTCGGGGTTGGGGAAGTCCATGCCGGCAGCAACGTTGTTGCTGGCGTTGGTGCGATGGCTGTGCGGACGGCTCTCAGAGGCGTTGCGCTCGGAGTTGTTGTCGGAAGCGTTGCGATCGTTACGACGGCCACCGCGGCGGTCGTTGTTGCCGCCACGACGGTTACCGCGCTCGGCGGCGCGCTCGACCTTGGCCTTATCCTCGGCGTCCTTCTTCTCCTTGAGCACGGTCTCCTGTGCGGCGATCTGGTCGAGCAGCGAACGGAAGCGCGAACCGGAGTCGGAAGCGGGAACGGCGCGGCGCTGAGCCTCGCGGGCAGCCTCCTCCTTCTCGCGGGCAAGGCGCTCCTGCTCGGCCTTCTTCTTGGCCTCAGCCTCGGCACGGGCAGCCTCCTCGGCAGCCTGGGCTGCGGCAAACTGGCGGCGCTCCTCCTCGCGTGCCTTCTCGGCAGCGATGCGCTCGCGCTCGGCCTCGGCGGCGCGTGCGGCCTCCTCAGCGGCAGCTGCCTGCTCCTCGGCCTGCTTGGCGGCCTCGACTTCCTGGGCGCGGGCCTCGATCACCGAGGCGAGCTGCTTGCGGACCATGGCAACGTAGGCGTCCTCCAGGGTGGAGGAAGCGGACTTAGCGGGAATCTTCATATCGGCGAGATGACCCATCAGTTCCTTGGAGGTCATGCCGAACTCTTTGGCCAGGGTGGACACACGGACTTTTGCCATATGACTTCACCTACCCTTTCTGGCACCTTGGGTGCCTAGAGACTGAACGAGCGTGGGAGACGCGCCGGGACCCACCCGGCGCGACCGCGCGCTAGATCAGGTCCTCCGCATCATCGAAGGCGTCGGTGTCGTGGACACCGCAGAAACGGGAGCCGGGACGAGCCTGGTTGCGGCACTGGATGCCGTCCTCGGACACGTACTCGCAGCGGCGGACGTCCTCGTCCTCCTCGTCACCGATCAGGTCGGCGGCGGGCTCCTCGTGAACGGGAACGTTCTTGAGGATATCGGCGGCAAGCGTCTCGGACTTGATGTCGATGTGCCAGCCGGTCAGGCGCGCGGCGAGGCGGGCGTTCTGGCCCTCCTTGCCGATGGCGAGGGACAGCTGGTCGTCGGGCACGATGACGCCGGCGTAGGCCTTCTCCTCGTCGATGAGGACGCGGGTGACCTTAGCGGGCGACAGGGCGTTGGCGACGTAGACGGCAGGATCGGCATCCCACAGGATGACGTCGACGCGCTCGCCACGGAGCTCGCCCACGACAGCGCGAACACGGCTGCCCTTGGGGCCGACGCAGGCGCCCACGGGATCCAGACGGTCGTCGAGCGAGTGGACGGCGACCTTGGAGCGCTGGCCGGGCTCGCGCGCGATCGACTTGATCTGGACGGTGCCTTCATAGATCTCGGGCACCTCCTGCTCAAACAGACGACGCATGAGCTCGGGGTGGGTACGGGAGATGACAATCGGCGGACGGCTGTGCTCGCCACGAACCGGCTGCAGGTTGGAGTTGGGGTCGCGAACGTCGATGATCACGGCCTTGATGTGCTGATTGTGCAGGTAGCGCTCGCCCATCGGACGCTCATTGCGCTCGTTCTCGTAACGACGCTGATCGAAGTGCGGCAGCTCGGCCTCGACGCCCTCGCGGATCTTGACGATCGTGAAGTCGGGCGTGGACTGCAGCACGGTGCCGCTGATGAGGTCACCGATGCGGCCGGAGAACTCCTCGTAGATCTGCTCGCGGGCGGAGTTACGCACGATGGCGTTGATCTCTGCCTTGGCGTGCTGGGCGGCGATGCGGCTCGTGTTCTTGGGGGTGACGTCGATCTCCTCGAACTCGGTGAAGTTGCCCTCCTCGTCCATGGAATCGTCGATCGGCTCCAGGCGGTAGACGTAGATCTTGCCGGTGGTGCGGTCGATGGTCACCTTGGCGCCCCACTCAAGGTGCAGGATCTCGGCATAGCTCTTGGCGAGCGACTGCTCCAGGCGGTCGATCAGGTAGAGCTGGTCGATGTGCTTCTCCTGGCAAAGCTCCATCAGGGCGGACATCATGTCGGATGCTGCCATCTTACTTTCCTTCCTTCGCGGGCTTGAAGTCGTAGGTGGGCTTCAACTTGCACTTTTTAACATCAGAAAAATCGAGGGTAACAGACTCGCCGTCCTCGAGCTCGAGGGTCACGTTCGTCTCGGTAGCGGCGGCAATCTTGCCGGCGTACTTGCGACGGCCCTCGGTGGCGGTGGAGGTGAGCTCACAGTTTTCGCCCACAAAGCGGGCAAAGTCACTCGGGCGGCGCAGCGGGCGCGCCATACCCGGGCTCGACACCTCGAGCGTATAGCTCGAAGAGATGGGGTCGAGCTCCTCAATTACATCGCCGACCCACTTGGTGTTGGCCGTGACGTCGTTGAGCGACAGGCTCTGACCCTCGGCACCCTCGATACGCACGCGCACGCAGGGGGCCTTGGTGGCACCCACGAGCTCGACGTCGACGATGTCGACATCGTGCTGGGGGGCGACGGCCTCGAGCGCGTCGATGATCGCCTGCTCGGTCTTGGTCTTGACCATTGCGGCACCTCCATCCATACAAAAAAGAAGCGGGGCCGAAACCCCACTTCTTTCAATTACAACTTCATTTGCAAGCAAACTATACCAATAGCTGCGGAAACGTGCAAGCACAGTACGAACCTGCAGGTCAGCGTGCGCACAGCTTCTCCACAAGAATAGGACAATTGACCGCAGACATCAGGGCAGGTACATGAAAAACGAGGGACGACCCAACCGGATCGCCCCTCGTCTTTTATGCGTCAGCTTTGCGCGCAGTACTTACTTGACCACCAGGTTGACCAGCTTGCCGGGCACGCAGATGGCCTTGACGACCGTCTTGTCCTCGAGCCACTTGGCGACGGCGGCCTCGGCGGCAGCCTGCATATCCTCATTGGAGGCATCGCGGGCAACGTCGACGCGGCCGCGGACCTTGCCGAGCACCTGGACCACGATCTGCACCGTGTCCTCAACGGACTCGGCCAGGTCGAACTCGGGCCAGGCGGCAGTGTAGGCGTTACCCTCGCAGCCGAGTGCCTCGTGCCACAGCTCGTCGGCCCAGAACGGGCAGATGGGGGCGAGGACGCTCACGATATCCTTAGCCACGCCGTAGCACAGCGCCTTGTCGCGGGCGGTACCCTCGGTGGCGTTGAGGTAGGCGCTCGCCGCGTTGACGAGCTCCATGACGGCCGAAATGGCGGTGTTGAACTGGCCGCGATCGAAGTCCTCGGTGCACTTGGCGATGGTGCGGTGACGCTCGCGATAGAGCTTCATCGCAACCTCGTCGAGCGCGGACTTGTCGAAGGCCACGTTGGCGTCGCCGGACTGGACGAGCTGCCAAACGATACGCCAGGCGCGCTTGATGAAGCGGTTGGCGCCCTCGACGGCCTTGGGATCCCAGTCGAAGTCCTTCTCGGGCGGGGCGATAAACAGGATCGCCAAACGCATGGTGTCGGCGCCGTAGGGCTCGATGACCGAGCTCGGGGGCACGACATTGCCCTTGGACTTGGACATGGTGTCGCCGTTCTCGTCCTTGACCATGCCCTGGCACAGCAGGTTGGTGAAGGGCTCGTCCACGCTCAGCAGGCCCAGGTCGCGCAGCGCCTTGGTAAAGAAGCGACTGTAGAGCAGGTGCAGAATGGCGTGCTCGATGCCGCCAATGTAGTTATCGACGGGCATCCAACGGTCGGCGGCCTCGCGGGAGAAGGGCAGCTCGGTGTTGTGCGGATCGGTATAGCGCAGGTAATACCAGCTGGAGCAGGTGAAGGTGTCCATGGTATCGGTCTCGCGCTTGGCCGGGCGGCCGCAGACCGGGCAGGTGGTCTCATAGAAGTCCTTGCACTCGGCGAGGGTCTCGCCGGCGCCCAGGTCCAGGTTCTCGGGCAGCGTCACCGGCAGTTGATCCTCGGGCACGGGCACAATGCCGCAGTGCTCACAGTGGATGGCCGGGATGGGGTTGCCCCAATAGCGCTGGCGGCTGATGAGCCAGTCGCGCAGGCGGAACTCGACCTTGCGGCGGCCGCAGCCCATGGCCTCGAGGTCGGCCACGATGGCAGCTTCGCCCTCGGAGTGCTTACCGCCGCGCATGCCGGTGTACTTGCCGGACTGGACGAGCGTGCCCTCGGCAGCGTGGGCGCAATCCCAGTCAACGGTCTCGGCATGGAAGGTATCGATAGTCTCGCCGCTGGCCTCGACGGCAGCACGGTCATCGTCATCCAGGATGATCGGCACGATGGGCAGATCATACTTGCGGGCGAACTCAAAATCGCGCTGGTCGCCGCAGGGAACGGCCATGACGGCGCCGGTGCCGTAGTCGGCAACGACATAATCGGCAACCCACACGGGGACCTTCTCGCCGTTAACGGGGTTTACCACATAGCGGCCCGTGAAGGCACCGTGCTTCTCGAGGGTGCCCTGGGCACGCTCGACGGCAGAGATGTGCTTGGAGTCCTCGACGATCTTAGTGACGGCCTCCTCGTACTCCGTGCCCTCGACGAGCTCATGCAGGCCGGCGTACTCGGGAGCCAGGACAAAGAAGGAAACGCCGAAGAGCGTATCGGCACGCGTGGTGAAGACGGTGATCTTGCCCTCATCGCCCTCGATGGGCTCGCCATCCTGGTCGCACAGGGTAAAGTCGACCTCGGCGCCCTCGGAGCGACCGATCCAATTGGCCTGCATCTGCTTGACGCGCTCGGGCCAGCCGGGGAGCTTCTCCAGGTCGTCGAGCAGCTCCTGAGAGTACTCAGTGATCTTGAAGTACCACTGCTCAAGGTCGCGCTTCTCGGGCTCGGTGCCGCAACGCCAGCACTTGCCCTCGGTGACCTGCTCGTTGGCCAGAACGGTCTTGCAGGTGGGGCACCAGTTGACCGGGTTCTTCTTACGGTAGACCAGGCCCTTTTCCCACATCTTCTCAAAGATCCACTGGCCCCAGCGGTAGTAGTCGGGGCTGCAGGTCTTGACCATGCGATCCAGATCGTAGGAGAAGCCCATGCGCTTCATCGTGGCGAGCGCCTGGTCCATATTCTTATACGTCCAGGCGGCAGCCTGCGTATTGTGCTTGATAGCGGCGTTCTCGGCAGGAAGGCCAAAGGCGTCAAAGCCGATGGGGTGCAGCACGTCGTAGCCGCGCATGCGGGCCTGACGGGCCATGGCATCGCCGATGGTATAGTTGCGCGCGTGGCCCATGTGCAGGTCGCCCGACGGATACGGGAACATCTCGAGCACATACTTCTTGGGCTTGCTGTCGTCGGTGTCGACGGCAAAGAGGTTGGAGTCCTCCCAGGCCTTCATCCACCGGGACTCAATGGCCTGCGCGTCGTAAACAGGAATCTCGTCCTTATGATCTGTGCAATCGCACATATCAGCTCCTTTAATCTTAGCTGGGGTCGGTCGGCTTAGCTTTATTCGCTACTGCGGACAGTCCTGCGCAAGACGAAGAGCACATTAAGTGCTCTTCTTTGCGTGCGGAACTTGTAGCAAACAAAGCTAAGCCGACCGACCCTAAGGTTAACTTGACTGATGATAGCAAATACGACAAGCGAGATGCCTGCGACTTGCGGGCATCTCGCTTTATCTAAATAACGTGGTTTTGAATCAACCACTAATTGTTACCCGCCCAAGCATGGTCGGGTTTTCCAAGTGCCGCAGATTGCCGTGAAAGAGGAGCGACGCGTACTTTTGTACGCGAGCGACGGTTTAAACGGCAAGGTACGGTGCTTGGGAAAGCCGTTTAGCGGTAGCTGACGCTCTGCTGGGAATCCTTGACGACTACATCGTGGGCGCCGCCTTCGACGATGGAGGTGGAGCTCACCAGGGTCAGGCGTGCCTTTTCCTGGAGCTCGGGGATCGAGAGGGCACCGCAGTTGCACATCGTGGACTTGACCTTGTAAAGCGTGCCGCCCACGCCGTCCTTGAGGGAGCCGGCGTACGGGACGTAGGAGTCGACGCCCTCGACGAAGCTGAGCTTCGCGGCGCCGCCCAGGTCGTAGCGCTGCCAGTTGCGGGCACGCGCAGAACCCTCGCCCCAGTACTCCTTCATGTACTGGCCGTTCACGTTGACGCGCTCGGTCGGGCTCTCATCGAAGCGGGCGAAGTAGCGGCCCAGCATCATGAAGTCGGCACCCATGGCAAGGGCGAGCGTCATGTGGTAGTCGTAGACGATGCCGCCGTCGGAGCACACGGGCACGTAGACACCGGTCTCCTCGTAGTACTCGTCACGAGCGCGGCAGACGTCGATCAGCGCGGTGGCCTGGCCGCGGCCAATGCCCTTGGTCTCGCGGGTAATGCAGATGGAACCGCCGCCGATACCGACCTTGATGAAGTCGGCACCGCAGTCGGCAAGGAAGCGGAAGCCCTCGGCGTCGACGACGTTACCGGCGCCGACCTTAACGTCCTCGCCATAGTTGGCGCGGATCCACTCGATGGTGCGCTTCTGCCACTCGCTGAAGCCCTCGGAGGAGTCGATGCACAGAACGTCGGCACCGGCCTCGATGAGCAGCGGCACGCGCTCGGCATAGTCGCGGGTGTTGATACCGGCGCCGACCATGTAGCGCTTGTCGCCATCGAGCAGCTCGTTGGGGTTGGTCTTGTGGCTGTCGTAGTCCTTGCGGAAGACAATACCCATCAGGTGATCGTTGTCGTCGACGATCGGCAGGGCGTTGAGCTTGTTGTCCCAGATGACGTCGTTGGCAACCTTGAGGCTGATGTTCTTGTCGCCCACGATGAGCTGCTCACGCGGGGTCATGAACTCGGAGACCTTCGTCTGGTGGTCATCGCGGCTGGGGCGATAGTCACGGCTGGTGACGATGCCCAGGAGCTTACCCTTGGGAGTGCCGTCGTCGGTGACCGGCATAGTGGAGTGACCGGTCTTCTCCTTGAGCTCGATGACCTGCTCCATGGTCATGTCGGGGGTCAGCGTAGAATCGGACTGAACGAAGCCGGCCTTGTGATCCTTGACGGCCTTGACCATAGCGGCCTCGGACTCGGCGCTCTGGGAACCGTAAATGAAGGACAGGCCACCCTCGGTAGCGAGCGCGACACCCATATCGACGCCCGAGACGGACTGCATGATGGCGGAAACCATGGGGATGTTCAGGGTGATTGCCGGCTTCTCACCGCGCTTAAAGCGGGTTAGCGGCGTCTTAAGAGAGACGTTGTTGGGGATGCACTGCGAGGACGAGTAACCAGGAACCAGCAGATACTCCGAAAACGTGTGGGACTCACCGGGAAAGAACGTAGCCATGTTTCTCCTTTTTCCATGCGACCGGTCGGCTGCAGGCCTCGTAGGACCCAGCCCAACCTTGGGCGCCCAATACTGGGGAAGTATCTTAACGCACTTTGACTGCTACAATGCATGATTTAAGAAGAGCACACGAGGGTTTGACGCAGGCTATGCGTTTGCCCAGCAAACACTTTAGCGGGGAGACGTGGAGCACATGGAGTACAAGACGACGGCAAAGTTGGTCATTCAAGCGTGCGACAAGGATCTGCCGGGCGTGTTCGGCCACGGCTGCGTCTTGCTGCTGCAGGGTATTGCCCGCGAGCACTCGCTCAACCGCGCCGCCAAGAGCATGGGCATGGCGTATTCCAAGGCCTGGCGCATTGTAAACGAGGCCGAAGGTCAGCTGGGCTGCAAGCTCATCGAGCGCGACGGCGCCCGCGGATCCACCCTCACCCCCGCCGGCGAGCGAGCCATAGCGGTCTACGAAGAGCTGCAGGCCGACATTAACAACGTCATCGCCACCAAAGCCAACGCCCTCATCGCCAGCATCAAAGAGTAGCCAATTTGGGACGGGGCTTTTTTAGCTGGTCGGTCACCATAGATGATTATTCTGGGACGGGGATTAAAAAAGGCTCTGTTAGACCAGGATTGACATGCCGACCTGCCGGCTAACTCGCCGTCTCCCCGTCGGGCGCCGGCGTCTTGACCCTCATCTCGAACGGCATCCCGCCCTCCCGGACGAGCGCCCTGAGGAACGCGTTGACGGCGGTGGACATGGACAGGCCGAGCTCGTCCAGGATGGCCGTGGCCTCCTTCTTGACCTCCGGGTCGATGCGGATCGTCGTGGCCGGTATGTTCGACGGCATGGCCTCACCCCTCCTCGTGTATCGCGGTGCGACCATTCTACCGCCTCTATGCGGCGGGCGCGGCCCAGTAGTCCATGTAGGGCGGCCCCACGTTGAACATGTCGCGGACGCGGCTCCTGCAGACGCCGTGCGCGAGCTGCCGCGCGACCGTGCGCCCGGCGGCGCCGGAATCGGTCGCCATGAAGGTCCGGCACCACCTGAACCAGGCGAGGTAGGCATCGAGGTGCTTCGTCGACACGCCCTTGAACGGCTCCATGAAGGCGCCGAGGAGCGAGTGGACGGTGTTGATCCGGTTGATGGTTCCCCCGGAGCGGTCCTTGGGGTCGTAGGCCGCGTGCGCGGCGACCTCGAGTTCCGCGAGGACATTGACGTAGACGGCCGCCCTGTCGGTCGCGACGACCGAGCCGGCCGCGATGCGGCCCCTCAGCGCGTCCATGGCGCGCTCCCTCGAAAGGGCGCCCCGCCCCGTGACCTCGAGGAACGTCTCGTTCGAGTCGTTCACGCCGGTCATGACGCAAATCCGCTCGCGCGACAGCCCGCGCCTGTGCACCTGCTTGCCGCGGTGCCGGGAGGGGCGCGGCATCGTGAACGACCCCTTCGCGTGGTTGCCCTTGAACGACTCGGGGAAGTAGGTCTCGTCGAGCTCGCAGCCGCAGCCCCGCTCGACCCTGAACGAGGGGGAGTAGGCCGAGAGGCACTCGATCAGCCTGTGGCGCATGGTGTAGGCGGTCTTGAGGCAGACGCGGCAGCGCCTCGCGCACTCGCGCAGGGGCAGCATGAGCACGAAGCACTCGGCGTAGGCCATCCAGGTCTCCTTCGGGAGCCTGCTCGTCCCCAGGATGCGCTCGCTGCCCATGCCGAAGGTCCTGCCGCAGCCCCGGCAGAGGTAGCGCTGCTCGCCGTTCTTCGATTTGCCCTTCTTCACGACCGCGACGGACCCGCAGCGCGGGCAGCGTTCGATTTCGTAGGCGGAGCCGGCCGCGTCGTCGAACGCCGCCGCGCGGATCACGTCCCTGACGGACTCGATAGCGCGGCGGCGCTCGGTCTTGCTGAGGTTCGCCATGCCCTTCTTGAAGTTGAGGACCAGGTCTTCGGCGTTCATGTTGCCCCCATCATCGCGATCTACGAGGTCAACGATATGGCACCGTGGGGACACATGTATGTCAATCCTGGTCTAACAGAGCCTTTTTTAATCCCCGTCCCAGAAAAATCATCGGTTGGTTCGCTCGCAAGGTGGCTAAAATAGCCCTGTCCCAAAAAGACTGGGTATTGGGCGTTGACAGTTAGCGAGCCGTAGGTAAAATATCAACTTGTCCTGGGGACGTAGCTCAGTTGGGAGAGCGCTGCCGTCGCATGGCAGAGGCCGAGGGTTCGACTCCCTTCGTCTCCACCCTTGGATTTGATAAGCCGCTGACATTGTGTCGGCGGCTTTTTTTAAAAAGAAAGGGCTGAACTATGGCCGAGCTTGAGTCCCAACCACTGTCTGCCGAGGAGCGCGCCGAGTTGGAAGAGCTCCGCGCCGAGAAGACACGCCGCGAGGAGCAGGAAAAGGCTCGTCGCGAGCGTGAGGAGCTGGCTGCCCTGCGTGCCGAGCGCGCGAAGGCCGAGGAAGCCGCCGCGAACGTCGCCCCCGCGCCCAAGCCCGCACCCAAGCCCGCCGCTGCGAAGCCTGCGCCCACCGCACCCAAACCTCAGCCTAAAAAGGCCGCCCACCCCAAGCCCATCGAGCCCAAACCGAGCCGTGATGAGATGACGTTTGCCCAGCGCATGGTCACCTCTAAGGAGCCTACGGCCGAGAATGAGATTCCCGGTATGGCTCCGGCTCAAAAGATCATCATCGTGCTCGCCCTGATCGCGTTTGTCGTCTTTATGGGCTACACGATCCTGACCAGCATGGGGCTGCGCTAGCCGATTCACGCCGGCCGCCATGCCCGCATATTCCGTCCCAACCAACCCTCAACCTCTGTACAACGCATTCGAAAGGTCGCCCCATGGCTTTGACCGATACCTCGCATCCCACCGACATTGCAATGCTCACCGATCTGTACGAGCTCACTATGGCCCAGGGCCTGTGGGAGAGCGGCAAAGCCAATGAGCAGGGTTGTTTTACCGCGTTTTATCGCGACCATCCGTTTGGCAGCGCGTACGCCGTCATGTGCGGCACCGCCGAGCTGCCCGAGCTCGTCGAGAACCTGCACTTTACGTCCGAGGACATCGAGTACCTGGCCTCGCTCCAGGCTCCGGCCGGTGGCGCGATGTTTAAGCCCGCATTCCTCGACTATCTGCGCAACTTCCGCGCGCACGTGAATATCGACGCCGTGCCCGAGGGCGAGCTCGTGTTTCCGCGCGAGCCCATGGTGCGTGTCACCGGCCCTGCGCTGGAGTGCCAGTTGCTCGAGACGGCGCTGCTCAACATCGTCGGCTTCCAGACGCTCGTTGCCACCAAGACGGCGCGCGTGGTGCTGGCGGCCGACGATCGTCCCGTGGCTGAGTTTGGCCTGCGCCGCGCCCAGGGTCCCGATGGCGGTCTGGCCGTTGCGCGCGCGAGCTACGTTGCCGGCTGTTCCTCTACGTCCAATGTGCTTGCCGGACGCCGTTACGGCATCCCCGTCTTTGGCACGCATGCGCACAGCTGGGTGATGAGTTTTGATTCCGAGCTTGAAGCTTTCCGCGCCTTTGCCAAGTCGAGCCCCAAGAATTGCACGCTGCTCATCGATACCTACGACGTGCGCGAGGGCTGCGAGCATGCCATTACGGTTGCCAAGGAGATGGAGGCGGCGGGAGAGCGCCTGTCGGCTATTCGCATTGACTCGGGCGACCTGGCCAAGCTCTCCAAGTATGTCCGCGGTCGTTTTGATGCCGAGGGCCTGCCTTATGTGGGGATCTCGGTTTCCAACGACTTGGACGAGTACACGATTCAGTCACTGATCGACCAGGGCGCGCCCATCGATAGCTTTGGCGTGGGCACCAAGCTCGCGACCTGCTACGATCAGCCGGCGCTGGGCGGCGTGTACAAGCTTTCGGCCCGTCGTGCGAGTGAGACAGATCCGTGGACGCCGGTGGTCAAGCTCTCCGAGCAGCCCTACAAGCGCACGATCCCGGGTGTGCAGCGCGTGCGCCGTTATTACGACGGCTTTGGCGGCCCAGTTTGTGACATGATTTATGACGAGGATCATCTGGCAGGGGAGGGCGCCGCGCGCGGCAATACCCTCGTAGCCGTGAACGATGCCGCCCTGGTGACCGATGTGTCCGAACTCGAATATCGCGAGCTGCTGGTGCCGATCGTGCGCAACGGCAGTGCGGTGGCTCCGCGTGAGAACATCGAGGATGCGCGCGACCGCTGCGCTTGGTCGCTCGATCATCTGGACGCGGCGTACAAGCGTTTCCTGTACCCGCAGACCTACGTAGTGGGCATGGAGCAGGGCTTGGCTCAGGTGCGCGACGAGCTCGTGCGCAAGAACATGGCCGCGGCTTCGGCCTTCCCCTGGGCAAAATGATCCATAGGGGACGGAGGAAAACGAATTATTATCGCTTGTCCCGTGCCTGCTGTTCTTTGCTCGCTCGTTCGCTGAGCAATTGATTGGTTTGACGTATGACGACTTCTTATAAAACGATGGTGGTAAAGATCGGTTCATCCACGGTGGTGGGCACCGACGGCAAGGTCAACCGCGCCTTTATCGGCGGCCTGGCCGATCAGGCCGCGGCCCTGCGTAAGCTCGGCTGGCGTCTGGTCGTGGTGAGTTCGGGCGCTATTGCCTGCGGTTATCCCGTGCTGGGCTTCGATCGCAAGCCGGTCGGCGACCTGCCGAGCCTGCAGGCCTGCGCCTCGGCCGGTCAGTGCATCATCTCGTCGGCCTACGACGAGGAGTTTCATGCGCGGGACCTGCTCACCTCGCTCGTGCTGCTCACGCGTCACGACACGGCGCGTCGCACGTCCTATCTGCACGCGCGCGACGCCCTGCTGCGTCTGGTGGAGCTGGGCGTGGTGCCGGTCGTCAACGAGAACGATACCGTTACCGTCGACGAGATCAAGTTCGGCGACAACGACACGCTGGCGGCGCTTGTGAGCTGCCTGGTTTCTGCCGATCTTTGCGTGACGCTGTCCGACATCGACGGCCTCTACACCGCCAATCCGCACGAAGATCCGACGGCCGAGTTTGTCCCGGTCGTGCACAAAATCGATGCCAAGATCATCGCCTCGGCTGGCGATTCTTCGACCTCGGTGGGTACGGGCGGCATGATCACCAAGATTCGCGCGAGCCGCATTTTGATGACGGCCGGCATTCAGAGCGTGATTTGCTCGGGCGAGGAGCCCGATGCGCTCGTGCGTCTGGCCCGCGGCGAGAGCGTGGGTACACTGTTCGACCCGCCGGCGGAGCGCCTGGATATTGCGCCCCGCAAACTGTGGATTGCGCTGGGCGACAAGGCACATGGCTCGGTGACGGTCGATGACGGTGCCGCGAAGGCGCTCGTCAGCCGTGGTTCTTCTCTGCTCGCGGTGGGTATTCGCGAGGTCGATGGCACGTTTGCCGAGGGCGATGTGCTCGACGTGTGCGACCCGAGCGGCATGGTTGTCGCGCGCGGTATCGCCGAGGCCGATTCGGACGTGTTGGAGCTTGCTGCCGGCCGCCGCCAGGACCAGATCGCCGGCAACCGCTTGCTCGCAAACCTGGCCGAGAAGCCCGCGATCCATCGAGATAATTTGATCGTCTTCGCCTAACGGGTCGACGCTGCGCGCCGCCCAGAGCGACAATTTGTCATTCAAAAGGCGAGGCATGACCATCAGGTCTATGCCTCGCCTTTTTCATGCCAACTTGTTCGCTCTGGGCGGCGCTCGCTTCTTTTGTTCGACCTACGATTTAAAGCCACTCGCTTAGGCGCGTTTTCGCTTTCCGCCTTCTACCTGCGATGGTCGTAACGCCGGCATATCGTAAGTTGCGGTGAAATAGGGATGGTTTGGCGGCTTTAAAGCTTTTAACAGTCCCTATTTCACCGCAACTCGTTGAGGCGGCGGGGTCCCACTGCCGGCACTTTGGGACACTCCTTTGTTAGAAGATCAGGCGCAGGTCTCCGCGGTTGAGGGCTTCGTCAAAGAGGTGCTTGAACACCACGCTGCCGTGCAGACCATCGTGTTCGAACTCGTTGGTCACCCAGGCATGCGAGTTGCCCACGCGGCTGAGCGTGTCGAGCTGCAGGCCCGAATCCACGTACATGTCGTCGAAATACACCGCGGCCTGAAGCGGCACCTCGTTGCATGCCAGGCGCTGCGGGTCGTAGATCTTGTCCCAGCTGGTGTCTTCCATCAGCAGATTCATCGCGGGCTTGAAGGGCTTGAGCTCGGGCATCTGCTCAAACATCCACGGGAACATGGCCTCGCCGGTAAACATGAGCGGGCGCGCGAGCGTGTCGAACTCGGCACGGTGTGCCTTCTCTTCTGCCGCGGCCCAGCGAATGGGCATGGTGTCGCCGTCGGCGTAGATGAACTCCTGCAGCGTCCAGTACAGCGGGTTTGTACGCGTGTTAGTGCGCTCGAAGGCGCGCATCAAAAAGCTGTCAGATATCGAGGTTCCGCAGCTCAGCGTGCCGTCGCCGTCAACAAAAGCATGGTCGATAATCCAGTGCATGCGCTCGAAGCTCGGCTTCATGCCAAAGTCGCTGCCCATGAGCTGCAGGCGCTCGACCGTCATCGGCGAGCCGTCGGGAAGTGCGGGCTTTTGCTCCTCGATCGCATCGGCCAGTGCCGCCACTCGCTCGACATCGGCGGGGTAGCGGTCGTAGTACTGCTGTGTCTTGGCTGCCATGCGCGGGAACGTGTGCGCGTAGACCTCGCTGGCGCTCGCCGGCACGTGTGGAATACCGCCGCAGGTAAAGCTTGCCGCCACGCCCTCGGGGAAGAGCGACAGATAGCTCAACGTCAAAAAGCCGCCGTAGCTCTGCCCGAGTGTGACCCAGGGCTTGCCGCAAAAGCCCACCAGGCGCAGGTACTCAAAATCGCGCACGATGGAGCTGGCGAGGTGGCGCTTGAGGAAGTCCGCCTGCGAGCGGGGCGCATCGACGCCGGCTGCCGTCGCGCGATTACCCAGCGCCGCGATTGTGTGTCCGTCCACGCAGCTGCTGCGCCCCGTTCCGCGCTGGTCGGGCAGGACGACGCGGAAGTGTTTGACGGCTTCCTCGATCCAGCCATCGCTTGTGGGCGACAGCGGACGCGGGCTCTCGCCGCCGGGGCCGCCCTGCAAAAAGAGGAGGAGCGGCAAATCGTCGTTGATGCGGTCGGGCGCGCAAACCACGCGGTAGAAGAGTTTGATGCTCTCGGGTGCGCCGGCGATGGGCGCCGGCATGGCACCGCGGCGCATAGTGCTGCCGACGGCCAAAAGCATTGGCTCAAGGCCGCGCCAGTCGAGAGGGACATCGATGCTGTGGTCCTCGACATACAGGCCAGGGACGTGGTACGAAGTGATGAGCGCCATCTGATGCTTCCATTCGTTGCGGTGTTTCGGGTTGACCAATTCTACCGCCGTCGGCGAGGATGCGCATAAATCGGCTACCATGGTTGGCAAACATCTAAGAGAAAGGGCCGTCCATGTCGGTCGATATAGCCACGTACGTTCACGATCTTGCCGTTGAGGCCAAGGCTGCTTCGGGCGCGCTCGCCACGGCGAGCGATGCCCAGCGCCAGGAGGCCGTGCGTGCCATGGCCGCGGCGCTGCGCGATGGCTCCGATTCCATCATTGCCGCTAACGAGCTCGATATGTCTGCCGCGCGCGATGGGGGCACTTCGGCAGGGCTTCTCGACCGTCTGCTCCTGACGCCCGAGCGCGTCGAGGGCATGGCCGCCGGCCTGGAGAAGCTCGCTGAGCTGCCCGATCCCGTGGGCCGCGTGCTTGATCATCGCGTGCTTGCGAGCGGCGTGGACCTGACCCGCGTGAGTGTGCCGCTAGGTCTGGTTGCCATGGTCTACGAGGCACGCCCCAACGTGACGGCCGACGCAGCGGGCATCTGCATCCGCACCGGTAACGCCTGCATCCTGCGCGGCGGTTCGCTGGCCTATCACTCGTGCGCCATGATTGCCGAACTGCTGGCCGATGCTCTGGAGGCGCAAGGCTTCCCGCGCGAGGCCGTCTCGATGATCGAGTCTACCGACCGCGAGGCCACCGGCGAGCTCATGAAGCTCCGCGGTGTTGTCGATGTGCTCATTCCGCGCGGCGGCGCGGGCCTGATCCAGCGCTGCGTGCGCGAGTCGCTCGTACCGGTGATCGAGACGGGCACGGGAAACTGCCACATCTACGTGCATGAATCCGCCGACTTCGATAAAGCGCTCAACATTATCGTCAATGCGAAGACGCAGCGCGTGGGCGTGTGCAATGCTGCCGAGTCGCTGCTGGTCGACCGCGCCGTGGCAGACACGTTTTTGCCCGCGGCTGTGGCTGTGCTGCACGACCACGGCGTGCTCATTCACGGCGACGAGGCCACGTGCGCCGCATGCGCCGACGCTGGTCTTGCCGAGGGCGACGACTACGTGGCCGCGACCGAGGAGGATTGGGGCCGCGAGTACCTGGCGCTCGAGATGAGCGTGAAGGTCGTGGCGAACGAGGGCGAGGCCATCGCGCACATCAACCGCTATGGCACCATGCATTCCGAGGCCATCATCGCCGAGGACGCGGATGCCTGCGAGCGCTTCTTGGATGAGATCGATGCCTCGGCCGTGTATGCCAACGCCAGCACGCGCTTCACTGACGGCGGCGAGTTTGGACTGGGTGCCGAGATCGGCATCTCGACCCAAAAGCTCCACGCCCGCGGTCCCTTCGCCGCCGAGGCCCTCACCACCTACAAATACAAGCTCCGCGGCACCGGCCAGGTCCGCCCCTAAACCTACCTAAAAGGGACAGGTTTATTTTGGCAGGTTTTATCTGCGGTTTTGCCGGGCGACACGTTCGCCCAGCCTTTTTCTCCGCATACCTTTTCTGCCTTTCGGCTTGAGCCGCGGCGTTATACGATAATGACACCGTGTTCTAGCGCCGACTCACCTGGAGGTATTGCCATGTCCCAGACGCTTTCCGCCGGAATCACCCGCGACCGTGCGTTCGAATTGCTCAACGAGCACAACAATGACCCGTTCCACATTACCCACGGCGAGACGGTCGAGGGCACCATGCGTTACTTTGCGCGCGAGTTCGACCCCGAGAACGAGGAGTTTTGGGGCATCGTCGGCCTGCTGCACGACTTGGATTGGGAGGAGCATGAGGACGACCCCATGAACCACACCATCTATGCGGCCGAGATTCTCGAGGGCGAGGGCGCATCGCCCGAGCTCATTCGCGCTATTCAGACGCACACGTCCGATTTCAACAGCTCGCTGCCCAAGCCCGAGCTACAGATGGAAAAGATCCTGTTTGCCTGCGACGAGCTCACCGGCCTGATCGGTGCTGCCGTGATCATGCGTCCGAGCAAGAGCGTCATGGACTTTACGACTAAGTCGCTCAAGAAAAAGTTCAAGGACAAGCGCTTTGCCGCCGGCTGCTCACGCGACGTGATTTCGCAGGGCGCCGAGATGCTGGGTTGGGAGCTCCCCGAGCTCTTCGACCGCACCATCGCGGCCATGCGGTCCTTCGCGCCCGATCGCGACACCTTCCAGGCCTAACCTGCCAAAAAGGGACAGGTTTATTTTGGTAGGTTTTATCTGGGAAAACGCTTCCGTTGGACGTTATTCAGTGGAAGCGTTTTCTGTTTGACCCGGTGACGTTGGCGAATGGCGGCGCCTCGCGGCAGGTAGCTGCGCTTCGCCGTACCCGTTACTCGGCAAACGCGACGCTAGGACGCGTTCTTAATAATCCATGTTCCCAGTCCGGTCAACAGTTGAATCTGCTTAACCGTTAGCCCTTCTTTTCGAAGCGCGAGAATCGCCTCATTGCGAAGTGGCTTGGAGACAGATTTGAGTTCCGTCGGAGCACATCCTGCGACACTCTGCACGATTGCCGTGCCAAATTCGCATAGATCTTCCTCGCGAACCTTGGCTGTTGCACTTGGACGATAGGGAAGTGACGGTGTACTTTCCATGAGCTGAAGGTATGAACGAGGTGTTGGGAATAAAACACCGACAACGCTGCCGGTGACATGCGGCCGTGACCTGGCACTCATTAGATACTCGCGATGGCTGCTCCAGGGATATTCGTCGTATGCCGCCAGTCCTGCTTTTTGCGGATTCAGATGAATGTATCGAATTGCTTCGAGTAAATATACTTCCGACTTAATGGGCGAATCCCAAAACCGCTCCTGAAACACGTGGCCGATATGCCCCGTCCGCGCATTGTACCTGCCCGCATACGATACGGCTACCGCGTGCATCGCGTCGCTCTTGCGGTCGTACGGGTCGTCGATGAGCAGATGAATATGGTTTCCCATAAGGCACCAAGCGATAAGCTCGATATTGTGTTTGGGGAGGATTGCATCGAGGATCTGAAGCATGGCGATTCGGTCCTCGGCATCGTCAAACAGTAATTGCCCTCCGTTTCCACGCAACGTGACGTGGAAATAACCGGTTGGTGACTTTGAACGAGGTTTTCTCGGCATGGCCCCTCCTTTAGCTTGGATGGGCTGAAGATACCTCATTCGGGGGCTTCGGTTGTCGAGATTTAGTTCACCGACTATAGCTGCTACCTGCCGAAATGTTATTGCGTTTTCAAATTGATGCTTTTTAATGGTAATTGAGCAAGACGGGCACGCTTGCTGTGGATGCGGGCGTTGGTTGCGTCGATCTGGACGGCCCTCGCGTGATGTCATCGCAAATGGGCTTCACGCATTTCCGCCGCGATAGAAAAATGGGCGGGCGCTCACAAACAAAACGGAGCACCCGCCCATTTACTGATTGTTTGTTGACGTTTGGCCAGATAAAACCTGCCAAAATAAACCTGTCCTTTTTTGGCAGGTTAGTTGAGGGAGGCTTGGGCTAGGCGGGCTTCGGCGGCCTCTTCGGTGACGCCCAAGGCCACGGCGAACTCCTCGATGGAGCGGCGCTTGGCTTCCTTGAGTACGCGCATGTAGTAGGAGCTGGGCTTTTTATCTGCTTCCTCGGCCTGGCGAATACGGTGCATCATGGTTTTTGCCACGCGGACCGTCTCGGGTGCGCCCAGCTTAAGCTGCTGCTTAAAGTGCGTCTCCTCGAGCGAGCTGTTGCGCTCGGTAAAGGTGTCGCACTCCAGCTCGTCGTAGTGGCTTAGCAGGTGCTCGGCATCTTGCTGGGAGATGGCGGCATGCAGACGGTCGGCCTGCGCCACGGGGTACATGAGGATCGTCTGCGCATGTCCCTGCTTAGTCTCGAGCAACAACATGGGCTGTGGCGTGTCGTCCCTAAAGCCGACGACGGTGCAGACTCCCTGACCCGGATGAATGACGTGTTGACCGATTGAGAACATGCTACCTCCAACTTATACGAATTTACGTATGTTTAGAATACCACGCTGACGTGCGCAAACCATTACTTTATGCAGGAAAAGCACACAACTCTGATAGGTTAGAGTATTCGATATATAGAATGGCTTATTCATACGTTTATGCATTTCTAGAACGTGTATAAACAGCAGGCAAACCGCCAACTTTGTACCGCCGCGCAAGAGCGGTAGTCATTTTTGTGCATATGCAATATCTATTAGCTTTACCCTGCGACAGTAGTTACCGCTTGTGATAGAGTGCTACAAACTCTGGCTTTTGCCCTACGAGTGACCAAGAGCTCGGGGGCTTTAACACAAGGAGGATCTATGCCCGAGAAGATTGAAGAGCTGGTACGCGCTGCGCTTGCTGCGGCCCAGGAGGCCGGCGACCTTTCCGCATTTGAACTTGACGATTGCGCTATCGAGCGACCGGCCGATACTTCTCATGGCGAGTGGACCTCTACCATGGCCCTGAAGTCCGCCAAGCTGGCTCACTGCGCCCCGCGCAAGATCGCCGAGGCCGTCGTTGCCCATATACCCGAAGATCCCGCAATCGAGAAGGTCGAGATCGCCGGTCCTGGCTTCATCAACTTCTACCTCTCCGTCGCCGTCAAGAACGCCATCTTTGGCGAGGCCCGCGAGAAGGGTATGGACTTTGCTAAGTCCAACGTCGGTGGCGGCCTGAAGACCCAGGTCGAGTTCGTCTCCGCCAACCCCGTCGGCCCCATGCACATCGGTCATGGCCGCTGGGCCGCTCTGGGCGACTCCCTTTGCCGTGTTATGGACCACGCCGGTTACGTCATCCAGCGTGAGTTCTACATCAACGACCACGGCTCTCAGATGAACACCTTCGGCAACTCCATCAGCACGCGCTATATGCAGCTTGCCGACATCATCGCCAAGCGGGGCGTGGATATCGACGAGGCTCACAAGCTGCTGATTGCCGACCGCGACGCCTTTGTCGCCGACGAGAACGACGAGCACCCCGAGACCCATCCGTACCAGGACAACTTTGCCGAGACCCTGGGCAAGGACTCCTACGGTGGCGACTACATCATCGATGAGGCTGCCGAGTTCTGGCGCACCGACGGCGATAAGTGGGTCAACGCTGATCCGCAGGAGCGCATGGAGAGCTTCCGTGAGCGCGGCTACGTAAAGATGGTCGACAACATGCGCGACCTTTGCCATGCCGTCAACTGCGACTTCGATCGTTGGTTCTCCGAGCGCTCGCTGTATGTGAAGGACACCGAGGGCGAGACCGCCGGCACCTCCGCCGTCGACCGCGCCTTTGAGAAGCTCGACAAGATGGGCTACCTCTACACCAAGGACGGCGCTCTGTGGTTCCGTTCCACCGATCTGGGCGACGACAAAGACCGCGTTCTGATCAAGTCCGATGGCGAGTACACCTACTTCGCCTCCGACGTCGCCTATCACTGGGATAAGTTCCAGCGCGTCGACCACGTCATCGACATCTGGGGCGCCGACCACCACGGCTACATCGAGCGCGTCCGCTGCGTCTGCGATGCCTTGGGTTACCCCGGCAAGTTCGAGGTTCTGCTGGGCCAGCTCGTCAACCTGCTGCGTAACGGCAAGCCCGTCCGTATGTCCAAGCGTAAGGGCACCATGGTGACCCTGCAGGAGCTCGTCGACGAGGTCGGCTCCGACGCCGCCCGTTACACGCTCATCTCCAAGAGCTCCAACCAGATGGTCGACTTCGATATCGAGGCCGTCAAGAAGCGCGACAACTCCAACCCGGTGTACTACGTGCAGTACGCTCACGCCCGCGTGTGCTCCATCCTGCGCCGTGCCGCTGACGTTACGCCCGAACAGGCTGACGAGATGGGCATGAAGGCCGTCGCCGCCAAGGCCATCGGTGAGAACGTCGATTACTCGCTGCTGACCGACCCGACCGAGCTCGCCCTTTCGCGTAAGCTCAACGAGCTCACCGACCTCATCGCCAGCTGCGCTCGCGACCGCGCTCCGTTCCGTCTGACGCACTTTGCCGAGGAGCTCGCCGGCGACTTCCACAGCTTCTATGCTGCCTGCCAGGTGCTGCCGAGCGAGGGCCGTCCCGTCGACCCCGAGCTTTCGCGTGCCCGTCTGGCCGCTTGCGACGCCGTCCGCGTGACGCTCGCCCTGGTGCTCACCCTTGTTGGCGTTTCCGCGCCCGAGCAGATGTAATCTGCGAGTCATTTGACCGTGTAGGTTCGGCTTTGCTGAGCCCTATAAGCCCGATCTCCATGCGGAGGTCGGGCTTTTTGCATAAACGCCGGCGTATTGACGAATTTGGGGCTGCTGGAAATACGAAACTATGCCGGTTTACTACGATGAATTGAGAAATGCCAACCACGCCGGCTTTTCGCTAAAAAGTGCAAGGCATCTACCTGCGGTTTTAGTTCAACAAGTTTCGGAGTGGGATCGCGCGAATTTTTGTGGTGTAAGAGGGAGGGCCGCGTCAGCGCCCCCTGCGC
>CAJMHR010000028.1 GCA_905213265.1 uncultured Collinsella sp. | reverse complement strand
CGGATATTAAACTGCAAAGACGAGCGTCGGAAAGACACGCCGAGGTCGCCGCGGAGGGGTTGATATAGGGAGAGGGCCTGGCCCCATATCGTTGGGGCCAGGCCCGATTTTGTCTCTTGACAATGTCCTGCTCATATTAAAAGGAACGTCCCCAAGTGCCGGCAGTTTGGGACAGTCATTGTTGATGAGAATCGGGCGCAGCGCCAAAAGCCCCGCTCGGCGAGATGTCGAACGGAAAGGTGCCGCAGCGATTGAAGGCGGCGATGAACATGCGGATGGCGTTGGACGGCGTGGTGCCCACGAGCTGGGTTGCCGCCGCGAAGGCCGCCTTTTCCTCGGGCAAGACCTTCGCGACAACCGGGGTCATGTGTTCTGCCATGGCGCTTCCTTTTTGAAACGACGGTGGTGCGGATGGATGCGGGCCACGCGGCTGGGCGACGGGCTGTGAAGGCAACCCGATTGGCCCGCATCTGGAGTTTGTTCTACGGCGTTGGTATTACTTGGTATTCCTAAGTATTACCCCGCAGAAAGAATACCATACCCGACCCCATGGGGACGGAGAAAAAACGGATCAATTTATTGCTGAGTAAGTCTTTAGAGCGTGATGATGTCCGAGATATTGAGGGCCCGAGCGTCAGCGGAATCGTGCGTGGCAAGCAACAGCATACGGCCGTCGAGCAAGTCGAGCACGACCTCGGTGCATGCGTCGCGCGCAGCGATGTCTAGACCGGTAAAGGGCTCGTCCAGAATCACTGCGCCGCCCGGACACAGCAGGGCTCGGGCAATCTCGACGCGACGGCGCTGCCCGCCCGAGAGCTCGGCCACGCGGGCATGCGCATCGATCCCCGGTACCAGCAGGCGCAACAAGGCAGCGGCACTCGAGGCATTCACGCGTGCATCGGCGCACACCAGCACGTTATCCAAAGCGGAAGCGTCCTCAACCAGGCGCGTATCCTGAAACACCATCGAGCACGGCGCGCACTCCCCCGCTGTCAACGAAAGCAGCGTCGACTTGCCCACGCCTGAAGCGCCCATCACGCAGATACGCCCGCCCGCGGGCACGTTGAGCACCAGACCATCCAGCGCCGGAGCCCAGGGTGCCCGGTCGCCCACGGCGAGCGCAAGCTCCGCCGCAGCCCCGCCACCAGCAGAGCCGCCCGCACGCCCGCGCAGTCCATGCCCATGTGCCCGCACGGCCGCGCGCCACGCCACGGGTCCCGAAACCCGCAGCAGCCACACCAGCACGCGCTCACACGCCCACGAGGCGGCAACGACCAGCACGGTCCACGCCAGCAGATCAGCCGTCTCAATCAAAAGCTTTGCCTGATAGACGCGCTCGCCCACGGTGCCCACCGCCATGCCAATCAGCTCCGCCGCCACGCCGGCCTTCCAGCTCATGCCGATCACGGCCCGGGCGCACGAAAGCGCAAACGGCAGGACTTCGCGCCAGGTGTGGGCGCAAAACAGGCGCCAGCCGCGCACGCCATGCAGACGGAACATCTGCTCCAGCGGTTTATTCACCTGAGCCAGCCCCTCGGCCAGCGAAAAATACACGCCCGGCAGCGCCATCAAAAAGACCGCCGCGATGCTCACACGTGCCGACCCCAGCCAGATAAGCAACAGGACCACCACGCAGGCGACCGGCGTCGCCTTTACAAACGACAGCGCCGGAGCAACCAGGCGCGCAAACGCCTGCGACCGTGACGAAATCCCGGCAAGCACGCCACCACACACCGCGGCAAGCGCCAGCCCGCCCAGTATCCGCGCGCCCGAGCCCGCCACAATCGCCCAGGTACCGCCATCGCACACCAAGCGCAGCAACGCCACCACAACAGCGCCCGGACCCGGCAAAATCAACGGCTGCGCCACGAGACCCGCCACCAGCACCCACACGGCAAGCCAAAAGGCGGCGACGGCACCTGCTGCCGCCACCGCCTTCATACGCTCTGTCATTTGTCGAGCAAACGCACGCACTGGCTACTCCATGTAGTAGAAATCATCAGCCGGGAGCTTGCCGCCCACGGCGCTCGCGTCCGCATCGGCCAGCACCTGCAGGTACCCACCGAGCGCCGCCTTCATAACTTTCCCCGTCTGGCATACAAGCATGCACCCGGGAATCGCCTTTTCGGCAATCGCGGCGTTATCGACGATACCCGCATCGACCACGGCCTGTGCCCAGTCTGCCGGCGCCGCATTGACAGCCTTCACGCTCGCCTCATGGCAGCGCAAGAATTCCGCCACGGCCTCGGGATGCTTCTCGGCAAAGGCACGGCGCACCACGGTCACGCCCGTCAGCAGGCGCGAACCCGTGTCACCCGCCAGCTTATCCCACACATCGGTCAGACTTACCGGCGCCGACAGCTTGCCTTCGCTCTTTGCGATGGCAGCGGTCTTGAACGGCTCGGGCAGCACGCCCACGGCAGACGGATCGGCAAGCAACGCCGACAGCACCTCGGTGGGCTCGCTCTTAAACTCAAGCGCCACCCGGCCGGTCAGGCCCGCGCGCTCCAGCAAGTAGTTCATGACGTACTCCGGTGTGGTGCCCTTGCCCGTCATGTAGACGGTACGACCCGCCAGATCGCCAAACGAGGCAACGTCCGCGTTACCCGTCACCACGTTCAGCACGCCCAGCGTGTTGATGTCGATGACCTGCACCGCGCCCTCGGTCTTGTTGTAGAGCACGCTCGCCACGTTGGCCGGCACCAGGGCAATGTCGATATCGCCCTGAATCACCTTGGGCACGATCTCGTCGGCTGCGGCGCTGATCGCAAAGTCGAACTCGTTGTCCGTGGCACCTTCGGCCGCCTGGTCCATAAACTGCACCAGACCGATCGACGTCGGGCCCTTGAGCGAGGCGACGTGCACCTCGACCTTCCCGGCAGCCGAGCCCGCAGCAGACCCGGCCCCGGAGGGCCCGCCGCCGCAGCCAGCCAGCGCAAGCGACAGCGCACCCGCGGCAAGCGCCGAGGCAAATCCCCGGCGCGACAGCTCAACATTAAACGCGCGCATCGTTAGCACTTCCCCTCGTTGGGCATCGACCAGGCGTGATGGTCGGTATGCAGCAGCTCCTCGGCCAGCGGCGAAAGCGGCGCACCCAAGAACTCGCGATAGCACGCCTGAACGTCGGGATTCTCGTGCGAGAAGCGAATGTCCGCCTTCGCATCCAGGCCCCACAGCACCTGGCCGCGCTCGGCCGCCAGCTCGCAGCCGTCGTGGATGGGCTGACCGCCGCCACCGACGCAGCCGCCCGGGCATGCCATAACCTCAACGAAGTCATAGCTCACACGGCCGTCGCGAATCGCGTCGAGCAGGCGGGCGGCGTTGCCCAGCCCGTGCGCCACGGCAACACGCACCTTAGTGCCATCGATATCGGCGACGGCTTCCTTCCAGCCGTCGAGTCCGCGCACGTCGGTAAAGAAATCCGCATCGGGGTTCTTGCCCGTCACCAGGTAGTAGGCCGAGCGCACAGCAGCCTCCATCACACCGCCCGTGGCGCCAAAGATCACACCCGCGCCCGTGCCAAAGCCCAGCGGCGTGTCGAGCGGC
Organism: uncultured Collinsella sp.; assembly: GCA_905213265.1. GTDB lineage: Bacteria > Actinomycetota > Coriobacteriia > Coriobacteriales > Coriobacteriaceae > Collinsella. The sequence goes on along the minus strand of CAJMHR010000028.1, from coordinate 26,789 downwards.
TCCTCGACCAGCGTGTCCACGCTCACGTGGCTCGCGCGGATCATGCGCACCATCTCGCGCACCGTCAGCGCAACGTCCACATCGGGCGCGCCGTCCTCGCCCACCATGCTCGGCAGCGCGCACTCGGCCTTCTTGGCCGTGCACGGCATAACGGACACCACGAACAGGCGCTCAGGCTCCACACCCAGCACCCTGGCGTAGTAGGTCTTGGCAATAGCGCCGAACATCTGCTGCGGCGACTTGGACGTGGACAGGCTGTCGACAAACTCCGGATAGCGCGCCTTCACAAAGCGCACCCAGCCCGGGCAGCAGCTCGTAAACATGGGCCAGCCGCGGCTGTCACCCTCGCCCTTGGCGGCGGCGCCCAGGCGCTCGAGCAGCTCGGAGCCCTCCTCCATAATGGTGAGATCGGCCGAGAAATCGGTGTCGAACACGTACTCAAAGCCAACGCGGCGCAGCGCGCAAGCCAAGCGCTCAACGGTGGCCTCCTCGCGAGATATGCCGAGTTCATCGCCCCAGGCGCTGCGCACGGCAGGCGCGATCTGCACCAGCACGATCTTGTCGGGATCGGCGATGGCGTCGAACACGGTCTCGGTATCGTCGCGCTCGCGCAGGGCGCCCGTCGGGCAATGCGTAATGCACTGGCCGCACGCGACGCAATCGGTCTTGCCGATCGGTGCGCGCCCGCGGGTACCCACGGCGGTATGCGTGGCGCGGTTGGTCAGGTCCCAAATCCCTAAGCCCTGCACGCTCTCGCACACCTTGATGCAGCGCATGCATTTAATGCACTTGTCGTTTTCGCGGATGATGGGAAAATTGAAATCCCAGCCCTCGCCCGCCAAATGCCTTTGATACGGCAGATAGAAAATACCCAGGTCGTTGGCGATGGTCTGCAGGTTGCAGTTACCGCTGCGCACGCAGCTCGTGCACTGCGAATCATGCTGGGACAGCAGCAGCTGCACGTTGGTGCGACGGGCCTCGCGGGCCTTGGGGCTGTTGGTGTGGACCACCATGCCGTCGAGCACGTAGTTGTTGCAGGCGGCAACCAGCTGGTCGCAGCCCTCAACCTCGACCACGCACACGCGGCAGCCGCCGATCTCGTTTAGATCGCGCAGGTAGCACAGGGTGGGAATCTGAATGCCGACGGACTTGGCCGCATCCAGGATCGTGGTGTGCTCGGGCACCACGACTTCGCAGTTATCGATAATGAGCCTGACCATGTTGAGTGCTCCGCTTTCGGTGTTGTCGCTGACAGTGGGGTTGTTGAGCTCTACCATTCCAGGTTCCTCCCTCCGCGGAACGCACCAAAGCCAAAGTGGTCGCAACGCAGGCAGCGACTCGCCTCTTGGCGCGCCTCTTCCTCGGTAAGGCCCTGTTCGACCAGATTCCAATCGTGAATGCGCTCGCCGGCCTCGCGCTCGCCCAGCTCGCAGCGGCCACACTCGTGCTTGCCCTTAAACTGAACGGTCGGCAGCTCCACGTCGAGCTTAATCTTGTGGTCGAAGCCCAGGTAGCGGTCGATATTTGCCGAAGCCACGCGGCCGGCGTTGATAGCACGGATAACGGTGGCGGGGCCGGTCTGGCAGTCGCCGCCGCTAAAGAGGCCATCGAAGTTGGGCACGGCGCCGTCCGAGTCGGTGACCACGCAGCCCCACTTGCAGGCGATGCCCATGTCCTCAAACGGCTTGGAGTCGATGTCCTGGCCAATGGCAACAAACACGCGCTCGCAGGGGATGACGCGCTCGGGCGTCGCGGCGGCACGCGGGGCCGGACGACCGCGACGGGGCTCGCCGATAATCTGCGGTTGCACGCGCAGGCCGCTCACGCGACCATCTTCGCCCGTCTCGATGGCGAGCGGCGCCGTGAGCTCCAGAACCTCGCAACCCTCGGCCTGGGCGCCGGCGATTTCGGCGTCCTGAGCCGTCATATCGCAGATGCGACGGCGGTAGACGATGCTTACCTTTTCGGTGCCGCAGCGCACGGCAGAGCGCGCCACGTCCATGGCCACGTTGCCGCCGCCGATGACGCACACGCGCTGGCCGCTCAGGTCGGGCAGCTCGTCGTCACCGATGGCGCGCAGCATCTTGACGGCCGACTCCACGCCGGGCGCCTCTTCGCCCGGAAGGCCGAGCTTCTTATCGCTGTGGGCACCGATGGCCAGGTAGACGGCATCGAACTCGTCGCGCAGGCGGGCAAGCTCCTCGCCGTTGACGGAGTGGTCGAGCTCAACGTCGATACCGGCGCTCAAGATCCAGTCGATCTCGGCCTGCAAGCGCTCGCGCGGCAGACGATAGCTGGGGATGCCGTAGCGTAGCATGCCGCCCAGGTGGTGGCGCTGCTCAAAGATGGTCACCTTGTGGCCCATCACGGCCAGGTAGTAGGCACAGGAAAGGCCGGCCGGGCCGCCGCCGATCACGGCGACGCGCTTGCCGGTGTTGTCCACTACATGCGGCTTATGGTCGTTGAGGTCACTGTGTTCAACGGCAAAGCGCTTGAGGGCGAGGATGTTCATGGGGTCGTCGACCATGCCGCGGCGGCAGTGCATCTCGCAGGGATGCTCGCACACCAAGCCGCAGACGAGCGGCAGCGGATTGTTCTTGCGGATGACCTTGACGGCATCGGCATAGCGGCCGGCCTCGACGAGCGAAATGTACCCGGGAATGTCGACGTGCGCCGGACAGCCCGAGACGCACGGGACGCGGGCCTCGCGGTCAAAGCCGCAGGAATGCTCGCGGATGTGGTGCTCAAAGTCGTCGCGAAAGCCGCGAATGGCCGTGAGCGCCATGGCGCCGGCCTCGTAGCCGATGGCGCAATCGCTCGAAAGGTAGATGGTGCGGGCCGTGCGCTCAATCAGGTTGAGCGTGGACTCATCGGCGCGCCCTTCGAGCACATCGGCGAGCAGGTCGCTCAGCGCGCTCAGGCCCACGCGACAGGGCGTGCACTTGCCGCAGCTCTGGGTGGAGCACAGGTTGACGAGCGCTGCCGTAAACTCCACGGGACACGGGGCGAGCGAGCTCACCGCCAGACGACGTCCGAGCGCATCATGCAGGTCGTCCATGACGGCCTGAGCGTGGCTGCGTTCCATTACATGCAGTCGAGCCATAAGATCCCCTCTCACATGGCAGCCCGGAGGCGAGGCCGGGCGAAATTGCTACACGCACAACACTGACCTAAAAAGTTGTGAGGTCTCCATACGGTTCGGCAGGCGGTATAAAATGTCACCCTCAGCGGTGAAATAGAACATTACCGCAGATAAATGCCATATTTGATAAAACGCGTTACCAAATTGCAATATTCAATGTGAAAAAGAGCGCCTTACTATTTTTCCTTTTTGATCCGTTTTCCTCCGTCCCCTTCGGATCACATGATCCCTTGGGAACGGAGGAAAACGGATCATTTTTGATACAAAGGAGTCAGGCCACCATGCACCAATCATGAGTTGCGGTGAAATAGGGACTGAAAAGCCGCTCAAAAGGCCAGAACAGTCCGTATTCCACCGCAACTTCAAGACGTTGGTGCAAACCAACCTGTCCCCCCTTGCACCAAAAAGGGCCCCGAGCGTAGTTGCTCGGGGCCCTTGGTTCACCTCGCTCTAGCGGGCGATGCGTATGCTATTTGCGCTTGCCGCCGCCGTCGCCGGGGCGACGGGAGCTGCCACCGCGCTTGCCGCCACGGCTGTTGCCGTAGCTGCCACGGTTATCGCGACCGCCGGCACGGCCGCCACGGGAGCCGGCCTGGTTGCCGCCACGACCACCACGATAGCCGCCGCGACGCTCTTCGCGGGTATCGTCGTAGTTGCGCCAGTCATCGCGACGATCACGGCTGGCACGCGGGTCACGACGATCGCGCGACTCGTTAGAACGACCAGCGCCGCCGCGGCCGCCATTGCCGCGAGCACCCTCGCGACGCTCGCCGCCGCGGCTACCGCGCTCTTCAAAGCGCTTGCCGCCACGGGACTCACCGCCACGGGCACCTCGCTCACCGCGACCCTCGCCGCCGCGACGCTCATCACGGCCACCGCGCTCGTCATCACGACCGGAACGACGGCGGTCGCCCGCACCGCGCTTGCCACCGCGCGAACCGCGGCCCTCGTCCTCGCGCTCGACACGACGACGGCCGCCACGGTCCTCGTCCTCACGACGACGGCGGTGTGCCTCGCCCTGGAACTGCTTGGCACGACGCTCGGCACGGTTGCCGCGCGCAGGCTGCTCAGCGGCACCAGCACCGCCGCGCTCCTCGGCAGCTACCTCGCGAGCCACGCTCTCAACAGCCTCGTCCACGCGAGCCTGAACGCCCTCGCGCACGCGGGTCTTGCCGCCGCGCTTGGGACGGCTCGGACGCTCGCCGTCGCCGCGGCGCTCGTCGCGACCGCGGTTGGAACGACCGGCAACATCGCCGTAATCGTCGCCGTTGCGCTTGCCGTCGCGACGCGCCTGCTCAAGCTTCTTCTTGCTCTTGGACTTGCCGCGCTTGGTCTTCTTCTTCACCTTAAAGGCCGCAGGGTCGCGCTCGGGATCAACCGCGGGCGGGTTGGGACCCACGTGCAGGTCGCCGGCCTCGTAGATGTCGGCGGTCTTGTCCATGAGCTTCTCGATCTCGTAGAACTCGTCGACGTCCTGCTCGGTCACAAACGTAATGGCCCAGCCCAGCTCGCCGGCACGGCCCGTACGGCCAATACGGTGGATGTAGTCGGTCGGCTCGGCCGGCACGTCAAAGTTCACGACGTAGCGCACGTCGCTAATGTCGATGCCGCGGGCGAGAACATCGGTTGCCACCAGCACGTCGACGGTGCCGTCGCGGAAGGCAGAAAGCGCGCGCTCGCGCTGGGCCTGGCTGCGGTTGCCGTGAATCGCGGCGGCCTTGATGCCCTTACGCTCCAGACGACGGCAGCAGCTGTCGGCGCGATGCTTGGTGCGCATAAAGACAATGGTGCGCTCCGGGCCCTCCTTCTTGAGAAACTCGGGCAACAGGTTATTCTTGGCCTCGATGGACACCGGGAACACAAACTGGTCGACGGTGTCGGCGGTCGACGTGGCGGGCGCGATCTCCACGCGGGCCGGGTCGCTCACAAGGTCGGTGATCTCGCCCACGGCCTCCTCGTCGAGCGTCGCCGAGAACAGCAGCGTCTGGCGCTCGGCCGGCGTCTCGCGCACAATACGGCGGACGGCGGGCAAAAAGCCCATGTCGAGCATGCGATCGGCCTCGTCGAGCACCAGCACCTTGACCTCGTTCAGGTGGCAGGCGCCCTGCTCGATCAGGTCGACCAGACGGCCCGGCGTGGCGACCAGGATATCGCAGCCGTACTTGAGTGCCGCGGTCTGCGGCTTGTAGCTCACGCCACCCACGACGGTCACGGCGACATGGCCGGTGACGTCGGCGATCTTGCTCGCGACCTCGTCGATCTGCTGGGCGAGCTCGCGCGTGGGGGTGATGACGAGCATCACGGGGCCACGGCCGTTGCCCTCGGGCTTCTTGGCGCCGCGACGACGGTTGCGGCCGCCGCGCTCACGCACGGGCTTGGGCGGAGCGATGTGCTCCAGATTGTTCATGGTCGGCAGCAAAAAGGCGGCCGTCTTGCCGGTGCCGGTCTGGGCGGCGGCAAGCAGGTCGCGGCCCTCGAGCACCACGGGGATCGAGCCGGCCTGCACGGGCGTCGGCGCCGTGTAGCCCAGGCTCTCGATAGCACGAAGCATCTCGTCGGAAAGCCCCAGCTCGTCAAAGGCGGGCAGGCTCTCGGTAGCGGACTCGACGGCCTGGGCAGCATTTGCCTCGTCGGCGGCATCGAAGGCAGCCTGGGTCATGGCCTCGCGGGTCTCGTCCAGAATCTCGGCGTCGGTGACGTCGGATACAGAATTACGCATATGTTGTTGTTCCTTATCTGCACGCGCTATGGGCACGGCATGCGGCCGCGCTGGCGTGCTTGGTAGTGCGCTAATACATACAAAAACGGGTGCGCACAGAGAGGACGTTGCTCAGCACGCTGGCGATCGCTTTGGCAGCCCTATCACGCGCCGTCCAGACGCAGCAGCTCTAAGCGATGGAGCAGATTCGCCGCCGGTTAGTATACCCGCACTCCGTATGCCCCCACGTAAACCACAGATGACGAGGCGGACGAGGTGGGCCCGGCCGATTATCTCAATCTGTAACAGATGCAGGGCAAAATCGGGTCCAAATGTTACAGATCAAGACAGAGGGGGATTTCCGTCCAGTCCAAACCAAATCCCTCAGTCTTCCTGCAATTTCGAACATGTGGCCTATAATGTTGCTTTGGTTACGCTATATATTGCGCAGCCATTTAATACGTCGCCCACCGGGGCCATTAATTCCTATCGCCATATTGGCTAGGAAGCAATCAAAGGAGGTATCCGTGGCAGCAGAGACGCCTTGCTCGGTCCTCTATAACGATATTCGCTCGTTCGGCGGTCTTAAACATCTCGAGATCGCCCGAATGCTCATCAATGGAAACTCTTATCTCGGCAGCACCCTGCTCGAGAAATGCTCTTCCAACCGCTCGTATCTCACCCGTTACATCGTCCATCGCAAGCCTGACCAGTGCGCGCCCGCCATCTACAGCGACTTTACCGTCACCACGCTCAACCTTTCCGCGGCAATCTGCAGCAAGCTCGGCGGCGGCGAGTCCGCCTATCGGGCAATCGCCGAGCACTATCGCGGTCCGGCCGCCGACGAAATGATGTCGGCTCTCGCCAGCTACAAGCTGGACAGCCGCCTATATGCAAATGCCCTCAATCGCATCGACAACTTTGACGGCAATGCCGTGCGCGAAAAAAGCACGCTCTTCTTGATGCTCTTTGTGGCAACGGGGGCGCTCGCCGATCCCGTTCAGGGCGTGGCCACCGTCGAGCGCTTTTGCGACAGCAAGACGGGCGGGCACTTTGGCACCACCGAAACTACCGTCGGACGTGGCTTTATGAGCAGCCTGGAGCAGCCGCACGCCGTCGCTCCCAACCTCGGTCTGCTCAGAACCCATGCCGATAACTGCGCCGACATGCAAATCCATCCCCTCACACGCGATCCGCGCGGCACCGTGATTGGTTCTTTGCCCAAAACCTCGCCCAGCATCACCGATGTAGGCGCCGACGCCTCGCGCGAGCATCTTCGCATTTGGCTCGAGGGTGAGCACTGGTACGCCCAGGGCCTTGGATCGACCAACGGCACAGTGCTCGAATCGGGCGCGGGCGACGGCGATATTGTGATTGAGCCGCCGCGCGACCAACGCGAGCCCGGCAAAGTCTATCCCCCCGTGGAAATCGCCAACAGCGACAGGCTCCATCTGGGTCTCTACACGACATTCCTTGTCATTGTGGACTAGCACGGACAGCGATCGGAAGACGGTCGCCGTCCGTCTTGCGTCTTCTGCCTTCTGCGTCGTAAACGACAATGCTCAGCGGTATACGTGGGCAGTGCGACTATCATGGTACTTTACCGATATCCGCACTGCTCGCGTATACGTGCGGCAACCCATGCCAGACAAAGGAACGCCATGGATACTACCGATAGCGCCTATGGCGACAAACTCGTCCGTCTCGATACGTTCGATACCGCCGTGGCGGTCGACCCCAGCGCCGAGGACGACGCCAAACGCCGGTTTATGACACTTATTCTCCAGACGGCCCACCGCAACAACGGCAACATCGGGCACGTGCTGCGCGCGACCAACACGAGCGGCGAGGTCTTTGCCGTCAAGCTGCTCAAGGACAACGTCATTCTCTCTGGCCAAGCCCCCGACCGCTCCGCCGAGCAATCGGCCGCGCACCTGGCCAACACCGCTGCGCTGTTTGAGGAGTACCGTCATCTGTGTACCGTCTCGCACCTGCGCGGATTTCCGCGCGTCTATGGCTACGGATCGTGCGAGGATGACCCGCTCATCCTCATGGAGTGGGTCGAGGGCACCTCACTCAAGCAGGCGCTGCCCCTGCTTCCTCACGACGCCTCGGGCGGGCTGACCACCCAGATGGTCGCCGCCGTCGGAAACGCCGTGCTTCGTGCGCTCTTGATGACCCAAGGCCTCGTGAATCCGGTCGTCCATCGCGACCTTTCGCCTGCCAATATCATGTTCCGCACCACCAGCCGAACGCTCGAGCAGCAGATTGCCGATTGCTCCTTTGACCCCTGCCTCATCGACATGGGCTCCGCGACCATGGCTCTCGGCGACGACACGATCACCCGGCGCGCCGACATCTGGCGCTTTGCCACGCCCGCATACGCCGCGCCCGAGATGCTCACGCAGGATATCGAAGGCATCGCGGCCCTTCGCCGTTCGCCGGCAATCGACGTCTATGCGCTTTCGAGCATTCTGTACCAGCTCTACAGCGGTCGCAAACCGTTTGACTTTGAGTCGACGGACGCCGCTGCAACCGGCTCGTTCTATCTCGTAAAGACCAAGACCAAGCCGGCACCGCTCGAGCCGCGCTGCGAGGGCGATGAAGCGCTCGTCCAAATCATCATGAAGGGTCTCTCAGTCGAGCAGTGCGATCGTCCCACCGAGCAGCAGATGCTCGAGGTGCTCTCGGCATACCTCACCGATGCCGAATCCGAGGGCCGCGAAGGCACAGGAGACGAGGCCGCGATTGATATCGATTCTGGCACGCACCTTAAGGTCGACGTCGCCGGCGAGCGCGCACGAGAGATCCTGAATCAGGCCCGTCACGATGCCATGACCCGCCGCCGCTTTATTATCGGCGGCGCTATCGCAGCCGTTGCGGGGCTCAGCGTTATCGGGGCGGCAACCCATGGCTTTGGCATCCCCGACTACCTTGACGGCATCCGCGGTTCACTTGACGACTACACCTGGGATCAGCTGCAGGAGATTTCGCTCAAGATTAAGGCCGCCGAGACCCGTAGCGAGGCACGCGAGATTGCCAAGCGCTATCATCTGCTCGATGCCGATGGGCATATCCCCTATCCGTGTACCAAGCGTGTCACGCTCACCAACGGGCTGCAGGTTGGCGCGCAGCTTGTGGGCATCCGCCACGATGAGCTTCTGGACGGGACGGGCAAGGCCGGACTGACGTTTATGTTCGACGCGGGTATTGCCGAGCGCAACGCTGCGGCTGAACCGCCGAGCGCCGGCTGGGCAGATTGCGAGCTGCGGGAATGGCTCAACGGCGACGGCCTTAAGCTGCTGCCCAACGAGTTGCGCGCACTCATCAAATCTGTCAAAAAGATCTCGAATAACGTGGGTGCCGCCAACAGCGCATCGTGTCTGAGCGAGTTGCCCGCAACCCTTTGGCTGCCCGCCATGGTCGAGCTGTGCGGTACGCAACCGCCCTATTCGTTTGCCAAGGACTATCACTACCTGGCAGACATCTACAACGGCGAGGGCAAGGAGTACCAGCTCTTCCGCGAGCTCAAGGTGAGCCCGTATTCCACGAACGAGACGATGGTCCGCCAGTGGAAGGGCAAGGACACCTGCTGGTGGGAGCGCACGGTGAGCCCCGACTCATCGGAGACCGAAGGCACGCTCTATTTGAATCGCGTGGGACACGACGGCGACGTCTTTACGTACGCAACGCCTGCGGAAAAGCCAAATAAGCGAACCTGTGTGATCCCTGGGTTCTGTATCTAGGCGGTGGGCGTCTTGCCGTGACGGGACCCCTCCCCGGCAATTGTCTCGATCTGAAACACTAGCTCGGCAGATACAGGTCTAGATGTTACAGAACGAGACAAACCCCAACCCCGCGAGACAACATCTCAATCTGTAACATCTAGCAGGCAAAACGGTCCTCAGATGTTACAGATTGAGATGATTGGTTGGGACGGTCCATCGGCCAACCAACCACCCTCATCTGTAATGAAAAGTCATACATTCCAACTATTACTAGACACCCCCAGGGGGTATGGGTATATAGTATCGGATGGTTAACATTTCCGACACTACGTCACAGAAAGGAGAAGCCATGGCTCAAGATAAGTTCGACGTGGGCGGCATGACGTGCGCCGCCTGCCAGGCGCATGTGGACCGCGCCGTGAGCAAGCTCGACGGCGTCCAAAGCGTCGCGGTCAACCTGCTTGCCGGCTCCATGCTGGTCGACTACGACCCCGCGCAGGTCACCCCCGATGACATCTGCACCGCCGTCGATCGCGCGGGCTACTCGGCCTCACCCGTCGACGCGGGCACCGGTGCCGCCGGCTCAAACGGCAGTGCGCAAGCCAGGTCCGGCGCCGCCCATATGGAGTCGCCCACCAAAAAGCTGGAGGCCGCCGCCTCCGCCATGCGCACCCGCCTCATCATCTCGATCATCTTCCTCATCCCGCTGTTCTACATAGGCATGGGGCACATGCTCGGTTGGCCACTGCCCGGCGTCTTCACCGACCACACCCACAGCATGACGCTCGCGCTCACCGAGCTCGTCCTGCTCATCCCCATCGTCTACGTCAACGACGCGTACTTTATCAACGGGTTTAAATCACTCGCGCACGGCGCGCCCACCATGGACGCCCTCATCGCCGTCGGCGCCACCGCGTCCATCGCCTGGTCGCTCTACGCCATGTTTATCATGGCCGACCAGCTGGCCGCGGGCCAGGTCCACGAGGCCATGATGACGGGCATGGACAATCTGTATTTTGAGAGCGCCGGCACGATCCTGTCGCTGGTCACCGTGGGCAAATACCTCGAGACGCGCAGCAAGTCCAAGACCGGCGGCGCCATCGAGGCGCTCATCGACCTGGCGCCCAAGACCGCGACCATCGTGGCCGACGACGGCACCGAGACCGCTGTGGACGTCGACGCCATCCTTCCCGGCCAGGTGCTGCGTGTGCGCCCCGGCGAGTCCATCCCTGTCGACGGCGTCGTACTCGAGGGCGCTTCGGCCGTGGACGAAAGTGCGCTGACCGGCGAGTCTATCCCCGTGGAGAAGACCGCCGGCGACACCGTCAACGCCGCCACCGTCAACCGCACCGGATCGTTTACCTTCCGCGCTACGCGTGTGGGCGCCGACACGTCGCTCGCCAAGATTATCCAGCTCGTCGAGGACGCCAACGCCACCAAGGCGCCCATCGCCCGCATGGCCGACAAGGTCGCCGGCGTGTTCGTGCCCGTGGTGTTTGTAATCTCTGCCGTAACTTTTGTGGCGTGGATGGTGCTGACCGGAAGCATCAACGAAGCGCTCACCTCCGCCGTGGCCGTGCTGGTAATCAGCTGCCCGTGCGCGCTGGGCCTGGCCACGCCCGTCGCCATTATGGTCGGCACCGGCAAGGGCGCCGAGATGGGCATTCTGTTCAAGAGCGCCGAGGCGTTGGAGAACCTGCGCAGCGTGGGCACCGTGGTGCTCGATAAGACGGGCACCGTCACCCGCGGCAAGCCTGCCGTGACCGACATTGTGGTTGCCGCGCGCGCCGACGGCTCGCCCACTATGAGTGAAAAGGCGTTACTGAAACTCGCTGCCGCGTTGGAGCGCTCGAGCGAGCACCCGCTGGCCGAGGCGATTATGGCCGAGTGCGAGACGCGCGGAATTGTCGCGCGCACGGTCGAGGACTTTGCCGCCGTGCCTGGTCGTGGCGTTACGGCGCGCGAGGGGCAAAACGCCATTGCCGCCGGCAATATGCGCCTGATGAACGAGCTGGGCGTTACCGTGCCCGCGGGTCTTGCCGAACAGCTCGCCGCCGAGGGCAAGACACCGCTGTTCTTTGCCAAGAACAGCGAGCTTGTCGGTACCATCGCCGTGGCGGATGAGGTCAAAGAGACGAGCGCCGAGGCCATCGCCGCACTGCGCTCGCTTGGCGTCGACGTGCGCATGCTCACCGGCGACAACCGCGTGACGGCCGTGGCCATCGCCCGCCGCGTGGGGCTGAGCAGCGAACAGGTCATCGCCGACGTCCTCCCTGCCGACAAGGAGCGCCACGTCCGCGAGCTGCAGGATGTGGGCGGCAAGGTCGCCATGGTAGGCGACGGCATCAACGACTCCCCCGCCCTAGCGCGCGCCGACGTGGGCCTTGCTATCGGCACCGGCGCCGACATCGCCAAGGAGGGCGCCGACGTGGTACTCATGCGCAGCGACCTCATGGACGTCACCCGTGCCATCGAGCTGTCGCGCGCCACAATTCGCAACATCAAGCAGGACCTGTTCTGGGCGCTGTTCTACAACGGCATCGGCATTCCGCTGGCGGCGGGCGTGTTCTTCCCCCTCACCGGTTGGCAACTCTCGCCGATGTTTGGCGCCGCCGCCATGAGCCTGTCGAGCGTGTGCGTCGTAAGCAACGCTCTGCGCTTAAAATCCTTTAAGCCAAAAGTGGCAAAATAAGCTCACCATTAAGTCCATTTAGAACGGGTTTTCCAGGTGCCCGAGATTGACCTGAAAGAGGAGCGACGCGTACTTTGGTACGCGAGCGACGGCTTGAAGGTCAAGGTCGGGTGCCTGGGAAAGCCGACACAACAGAGAGGAATACCCATGCGTTACACAATCAAGACTTCCGGCCTTATGTGCGGCCATTGCGATGCCACCGTCGAGACCGCGCTGCTCAACGTGGTCGGCGTGACCGATGCCGACGCCGATCACGAGACCCAGACTGTCCAGGTGGAGTGCGCCGACACCGTGACCGCCGAGCAGCTCGCCGCCGCCGTCGAGGGCGCCGGCGAGAAGTTTCACGCCCTTTCGGTGACCGCCGCGTAGCAGACGCCGCCCACTCAATCCTCAGAAGTTGCGGTGAAATACGGACTGTTGAGCCGCCCTAGGCCTTTAAACAGTCCGTATTTCACCGCAACTGACGGGGGCATCCGGAAAATCGACCAGAAACGAGGACCTGCCATGATGGCAGACCATAAATCGGTGACCCGCATGCTCAAGACGGCACGCGGCCAGATCGACGGCATCTTGCGGATGGTCGAGGAGGACCGCTACTGCGTCGATATTTCCACGCAGCTCATGGCCACACAGGCGCTCCTCGCGCGCATTAACGCCGATGTGCTCAAGGCTCACATTGAGGGTTGCGTGACCTCGGCAATTGAATCAGGCGACGAAGACCTCAAAGCCGCCAAGCTCGCCGAGATCGAACGTGTCGTCGACAAGCTCTCCAAGTAATTGGGGCATTGGGGACAGACTTCTTTGCACCGTCTTGGTGTTCCGGGGACAGGTATGTTTGCACCACCTTGGTGTTCCGGGGACAGGTATGTTTGCACCACCTTGGTGCAGATTAACCTGTCCCCCTTGCTCTAAATCGGGTATAAAAGCGTGCAGTATATCGAACGAAAGGCAATTTGCATGAATGACTTTATGAAGGGTCGCAATGGCGCCGACGAGCTCACCATCGTGATGGGTTTTGTCGGCATCGTCATCGCAATGATCGGATCGATGGCCCGCATCCAGTGGCTCAGCTGGATTGCCATCGCCGTCATCGTGATTGGCGTGCTGCGCGGCCTGTCCAAAAATACCGATGCACGTCGCAAGGAGAACGAGGCCTTTGTCGCTGCGACCGCCAATGTCCCCGGCTTGGGCAAGTTCGTCGCCAGTTTGGGTGGCGGCGCTGCAGCGGCCAGCACCTCACGCGCGGCCGGCACCAGCAAGGAGGACTTTGAGCGTGCCAAACGCACGGCTAAGAAGATGTGGAAGGGCCGCAAGACCACGGCATACCTCAAGTGCCCCAACTGTGGCCAGATGCTCTCCGTCCCCAAGGGCAAAGGCAAGATCCGCGTCACCTGCCCCAAGTGCCACGCCAAGATGGAAACGCGCTCCTAGCGCCCGCACGCGGGACAAATAAATCAGGTTTGTTTGTCCCAAATCTTAAGTATTTGTTCGATAAAAAAGCCGAGGCCTCGTGTTGAGACCTCGGCTTTTTGTATGCGGCAACGGAGCTGTCCCTTTGTCTCGTCTACGCCACGCCGTCGCGGGCCAGCTCCTCGGCAAGCGCTTCGGCTGGCATGGCCATAATCGCGTCGAGCTCGGCGTCCACCTCGGGAATACGCTTCACCTTGAGCTTGCGCACCAAATCGCCACGGCACATCACGTGCGTCGGCTCACGCAGTGCGCACAGGTCATCGAGCGGGTTCTTGCGCGTCACCAAGATATCGGCGGCCTTGCCGCACTCGATTGTGCCAGTCTCGCCGTCCAGCCCCAGCAGCTCGGCGTTGACTTGCGTAGCCGTATGCAGTGCGAAGGCGTTGCTCACGCCGACATGCTTGGCAAAATAGGCCACCTCACGCCACATGTCGTACTGCGTCACGAACGGGCAGCTCGAGTCCGTGCCCAGGCCCACCTTAACGCCAGCTTCCAGTGCGGCACGGGCGCTCTCGATAATGCCCGAGCACACGATGTCGCCGTTCTTCTTTTGCGTATCGGTCGAATGGGTCTTTTTCGGGTCGAGCAATACAAACGGCAGCGCCGGGCTGATAGTGCAGGTAACGCTGGGCGCGCGATCCTCAAGCTGCGTGCCCGCGGCGCCGCGGTACAGTTCCAAGATCTCAGGAGTCATCGGGGCACCGTGCTCGATCGTGTCAACGCCGGCCTCAAGCGCGGCCTTCACGCCTTCGGTGCTCTCGACATGGGCCATAACCGGCAGGCCCACCTCGTGCGCAGCCTTGCACGCCGCCGCGGCAACCTCCACCGGCATACGCAGCACGCCCGGCTCGCCCACCTCGGTCGCGTCGAACACGCCGCCCGTTACGAACAGCTTAATGACGTCGGCACCGCGCGCATACAGGTCGCGCACCTGTTCGGCTGCCTCGGCGGGACTGTTTGCCACCTGGGCGAACAAGCCCGCACCATGGCCGCCCGGAACCGTGACGCCCGTTCCCGGCGCCACCAGGCGAGGACCTTGATACTTGCCGGCATCGATAGCATCGCGCACGGCCAGATCGGCAAACAGTGGGTCGCCCGCGCCGCGCACCGTGGTCACGCCGCTTGCCAGTTGTTGTTGGGCGCTGCCCTTAAGAATATGGCGCACGATGGCGCGCCCCACGGGGTTATCGAGCTTCTTCATCAACGCACCCGCATCGCCCGCCGAAACCGGCTTGCCCGAACCGCACAGGTGCACGTGCATATTGATGAGACCGGGCATGAGATACGCACCACCCAGGTCGATAACCTCGGCACCCGCGGGCGCCTGCGCCACAGCACTCGGCCCCATCCAGGTGATGACGCCGCGCTCAACAGTCACGGCCATATCGGGTTGCGGCTCCATATGCTCCGAACCATCCAGAATGGTCGCATTGATAAACAACGTGGAACGATCGGCAGACGCCATATCGAGCTCCTCCCTCACGATTAACTTGAACATTTGTCCATTATTACCTAATGCAGCGACCTAAAGTCGAGCATATCGGTTAACGGAGGGAAGAGGGGATGTGGGGAACGGAATACGTTGCAGCCCCACCCCAGCAACATCAGGGGAATGTCTCGATCTGTAACAGGTACAGGGTTATTGGGCCCCTTGATGTTACAGATCGAGATCTTTCGGCAGCCGCCAACCTTCCGTCTCAATCTGTAACAGTTACGAGGCCAAACGGTCCCTTGTTGTTGCAGATCGAGACAAACTCGGCAGGAACAACCACATTCGCGTCAGTTGCACCCCTTAGCACCCATACCACTGGCGTCTCCATTCCTCAGCCAGATCGGCCCGCTGTGGAATTCCCGCCAGTCTCATCTTTTCAGCCAGCTTTCCCGGGTTCTTGAGTTCATCAAATGTAAACCGAAGCACCTTGTGCCCGAGCATTGTCAGATGAGATTCCCGCTGACGCTCTGCCACGAATGGATCGACCGACTCCCGATCCCTACCATCCTGCAGGGTATACTTTCCCTTCCCGTCAAGCTCGCCGATGACACATGTCCCGTCCTCGAGCCTCCAGAAATAATCAACCCGAAACACCTGGCTCGAATCGAGCGGATCGCGAAACTCCACCTGCAACTCCGGAACCGGAAAGCCGTATGCAATAAAGAACGCTCGGAACCGAGACTCGCCGCCGTTTTCGGACAGTCCGTCCGCATACGACGCAATCACCTGCGCTCTGCGATACCCGCGCCTGTCCTCGCAATCGGCGCGGAGACGCTCGCACAAATCCCCACGTGATACACCTTTCGCCCGCAGTGCAGAATCGGCAATCGCCAACCCGTAGGAGAACGGCGCACGCAGCAAGCAATCCTCCACCGTGCGCCAAAACGACGTCACCCGCACGCCATCAACGCGCTCGAGCGCGCCCGCCATCTGTGGACGCAACAACCTGCACCCGCTGCTCAACGTCACTGAACAACCCGTCTTAACAAGAAAA
The DNA here is from genome assembly GCA_905213265.1 of uncultured Collinsella sp. GTDB lineage: Bacteria > Actinomycetota > Coriobacteriia > Coriobacteriales > Coriobacteriaceae > Collinsella. The sequence continues at coordinate 10,573 of CAJMHR010000028.1, read as the reverse complement.
CGCGGCCCGAGCAGATCATTCGGCACCTCCAAACCCCACAAAAGCGCCGCGTCATAGCCCCAAAACGCCCAATCGGGATGAAATTCCGCAAGCCCTTTGATAGTCCTCAGCGCTCGCTCCGCCGGCGTCAATGCATCCCAATCATGCTGAAAACAGAACAGGTAAGGCTCGGGCTCCGCGATATCGTTGGTTCCAACATGGCGCCGCAGCCACATGAGCTCGGTGTTGTCATGCGTTGCGAGCAGCGCACCTTGCTCGGTCGTCTCCGTGAGCCGCGCGAGCATCCTATTCCGCGCCAACGTGTTGCGAGTCGCATGTTTGTGTTTGAGAACGGTATTAGACACTTTCATCACCACCACGTCAGACAAATGGACCATCGCCGCTGTTGCCCCCGCTGGCAAATGTCTTGATCTGTAACAGGAAGACAGTCTTTGAGCCTCTAGTTGTTACAGAACAAGATCTTTCGGTACCGCGTCCAACCTTTGTCTCGATCTATAACAGTTAGGTCGAATTTTGGCCTGTAGATGTTACAGATTGAGACATTTCCCCAGCCAGGTTCCAAACGTCTCGATCTATAACAGTTAGACGTTCTCCAGGCCCCTAAACGTTACAGATTTAGATAAACCAGCGGCGCTCAAGCATTCGTCTCGATCTGTAACAGGTAGACCGGTTTTTTGTCCCCAAACGTTACAGACCGAGACAAATAGACAGACGGCGGCGCTGCGACTGCCCATTCCCTACTCCCATTCCTGTTCATAGATGTTGAGCGACTTCACATACCGCCCCTGGGCACCCATGATGTCGCGGACCAGCCTCAGAAAGAAGCTGATACACGAGGTATCGAAGCCATCTTCCAGGTCTTCCGGATGAACGGCGCCAGGCCCGTCGACCGCCGTATCGCTCAGGCGCGCAATGTCGTAGAGGTAGAGCTGCCCCGCCGTCAGCCAGACATCGTCGACGCACGCGATACGCACCGCAATCGCACCTTCGCGCCAGTGCTCTTTTTGCACGATATGCGGGTCGTAGATATCAAAACGACGGTCGGTGCGTGTGTCACGCAGCGCGACCATACCAGTCGCAGGATCCTTGTCCAAAATGCCAAAGCGCGAGAAATACTGCGTGTCGCGCACCTGTTCGAGCCGCCTGAGCGAAGCAGGCGAAAGCGATGCCGGCGGCTCGTCCACATACAGCTCAAGCAGCGTCTTGCCATGGTAATAGGGACGCTCGAACAGCAGCCAATCGGTAAATGCCATGTTATAGGCCATGATTTCGTTTTGCGAGGGTTCCTCGCAATAGCTGAGCCATGGATCGACTATCACTTCGAACTGTGTGCGCGCCGACTCCAAAAACTGAAACTTGCGCAGCATCCAAAACTGGGCCATGTCGGCAATATCGTTACCGACAGCCTCGGCCAGACGTCCCCGGTCCAAAACATGATCAGCCATGGCATCCTCCTCAAACTGATGAACCTCAATTTGAGCTTACGAGGAGGGCCGGTGGTCGCCGCCGGCACGGGCGAAATGGGTATCAGGCTGCAAACCAGATGCTGACCGAATACTTGACGGAACGCTTGACCGATACGTTATACCGAAACAAAACCCCAGTTAAACATAGGCAAATAAACAGGGATTTTAAGCTTGCCAGCCGCAGCCATCACGAAAACAGCAAGGCACCGCGAGCCCGCACGTCAGCAAATGAGCAGTCAGACGTTAAGAGTGTCCCTGACCACTAGACAAAAAAGCGCGTCCCCAATGACTAGTCGTTGGGGACGTGCTTGAATGACTACCTTACAGCCCCAAGGTCTCGGCGACCTCGGCGGCGCAGGCAAGGGCATCGGCCATGGCGCTTACCACGAGCGAGCTGCCGTTGCGCGCGTCGCCGGCCACATACACCGGCGCGGCATCCGCAGCAACGCCATCCACGCGGGCCGCAAGGTGCGAACCCTCGGAGGCCATCACGGGCAACGGACGGCCCGCCGTAGCAACAGGCACGCCGACAGCTTCGAACACGCTGTGCTCCGGACCCGTAAAGCCACAGGCGATCAGCACCAGCTGGGCCGGCACCTCGTGCTCGGAGCCCGCAATGCGCTCGGGCTTGCCGGCCGACCAATCCAGGTCGACCACGCGCAGGCCCGCGGCCGCGCCCTTCTTGTCCAGCAGCACCTCGAGCGTATCCACGCCCCAAGCACGCATCTCGCCGCCCATGGCAGCGATAGCCTCCTGCTGACCGTAGTCGGTCTTCTTAACGTTGGGCCACTGCGGCCAAGGGTTGCTCGCCGCACGCTTATCGGGCGCAGCCGGCAAGAACTCAAACTGGCGCACGCTGCGCGCACCCTGGCGCACCGCGGTACCCACGCAGTCGTTACCGGTATCGCCGCCGCCAATGACCACAACGTCCAGGCCGCGCGCGTTCACCGCGGGCTCACCACCATCGAGCACCGAGACGGTCGAGGCCGTCAGGTAGTCCACGGCATACACCACGCCCGGGGCATCCACGTTCGTAGCCGAAAGACCGCGGGGTGCACGAGCACCAGCAGCCATCACAACGGCGTCAAAGCCATTGAGCTTGGCCACCACCGCAGGGTTCGTAACGTCAGCGCCCAGCTCAAACACAACGCCCAGCTCACGCATAAGCGCCACGCGACGCTCGACCACGGACTTCTCGAGCTTCATGTTGGGAATGCCGTACATGAGCAGTCCGCCCGGGCGGTCGTCACGCTCAAACACCGTCACGCGGGCACCGCGACGCGCAAGCTCCCATGCAGCCACCAGGCCAGCCGGGCCGGAACCAACCACGGCGACCTCGGGCGCATCCTCCCCTGCCGGCTCAAAGCGACGCGGGCCGCCGTTTGCCCACTCATGGTCGCTGATCGCACGCTCGTTGTCATGAATCGTCGTGGGTTGACCGTCGACCGAACCCAGGTTGCACGCAGCCTCGCACAGCGCCGGGCACACGCGACTCGTAAACTCGGGCATGGGCGAGGTGAGCGACAGGCGCTCGGCAGCCTCATCCCAGCGGCCGCGGTACACCAGCTCGTTCCACTCGGGAATCAGGTTGTGCAGCGGGCAGCCGCTCGGGCGTGCCTTGCCAAAGCTCGCGCCCATCTGGCAAAACGCCACACCGCACATCATGCAGCGGCTCGCCTGGGCGCGGCGCGCATCGTCGTCGAGCTCCACGTACAGCGGATCGAAATCGCGGCTGCGCTCCTCCACGGGGCGAAGTTCGTGGGTCACGCGATCGATATCAAGAAAAGCACCGGGCTTGCCCATGGCACTTACGCCTCCTTCTTGGTCGAAGCAACAGAGCTGGCAGCGGCGGGCACAGCACCAGCGACACTACCCGCCACATCGAAGCGAGCGACATCCGCGGCACTCGCGCGACCGGTCACAATGTCAAACGCCAGCTCCTCTGCCTGCGCATGCGTCTTGCCCACGGCCTCGCCCGCGGCGACAATCGCCAGCACGCGCTCGTACTCGGTCGGAATGACCTTCACAAAGTGCTTGCTCATCGTCTCAAAGCTGTAGAGCAGCTTAATGCCGCGCGGGCTCTGCGTCGCGTCCACGTGCTCCTGGATGAGCTCGCGAATCTGTGCCAGCTCGTCGGCCGTGGGGGCCTTGAGCTCAACGCTCTCGTGGTTCACACGGGCATCGAGCGTGCCGTACTGGTCAAAGACATAGGCCACGCCACCCGTCATACCGGCAGCGAAGTTCTGCCCGACCTCGCCCAGGATGAGCGCCAGGCCACCCGTCATGTACTCGCAGCCATGGTTGCCGCATCCCTCGACCACCACGGTGGCACCGGAGTTGCGCACGGCAAAACGCTGACCGGCCAGACCGTTAATGAAGCCGAGGCCACTCGTGGCGCCAAAGAACGCAACATTGCCCACGATGATGTTCTCGTCGAACTTGTAAGTCGCATGCGGGTTGGGGCGCACCGACACCTCGCCGCCCGAAAGGCCCTTGCCAAAGTAGTCGTTGGCGTCGCCGCACACGTTGAGCGTAATGCCACGCGGAAGGAATGCGCCAAAGCTCTGGCCAGCCGAACCATCGCAATCGATGGTGATGGAGCCGGCGGGCAGACCCTCGGGATGCGCCTTGGTCACCGCGTTGCCCAGGATGGTGCCCACGCAACGGTTGACGTTGGCGATATCGGCGCGGAAGCGAATCGGACGCAGGTGCGCACGGGCATCGGCCGTATAGGGCACAAACAACGTGGAGTCGAGCGTCTTGTCGAGCTCGCTGTCCGCGGCCATCTGCGGCAGGAAGTGACGACCGTCGGCACCCGGGATATGGGCACCGAACTCGCAGGTCGCGCTCGCCAGCACGGGCGACAGATCGAGCAGGTTGGCCTTGCGGTTGCCCGGAACCTCGATCTGGCGCAGGCACTCGGGGTGGCCGACCATCTCGTCGACGGTGCGGAAGCCAAGGCTCGCCATGACCTCGCGCAGCTGCTCGGCAACAAAGAGCATAAAGTGCTCGACGTGCTCGGGCTTGCCGCGGAAGCCGCGACGCAGACGGCAGTTTTGTGTAGCGATGCCGGCCGGGCAGGTGTCCTGCTGGCAGTCGCGCTGCATGAGGCAACCCATGGAGATGAGCGGCATGGTCGCAAAACCAAACTCCTCGGCGCCCAACAGGCAGGCGACGGCGACATCGGTGCCGTCCATGAGCTTGCCGTCGGCCTCGAGCACCACGCGGGAGCGCAGGCCGTTTTGCAGCAACGTCTGCTGAGCCTCGGCAAGGCCAAGCTCCAGCGGCAGACCCGCATGCCAGATAGAGTCGCGCGCAGCGGCGCCCGAGCCGCCATTGTGGCCGCTGATCAAGATCTTGTCGGCAGCGCCCTTGGCCACACCGGTGGCGATGGTGCCGACGCCGGCCTCGCTGACCAGCTTGACCGACACGCGCGCGCCGGGGTTGGCGTTCTTAAGATCGAAGATCAGCTCTGCCAGGTCCTCGATGGAGTAGATGTCGTGGTGCGGCGGAGGCGAGATCAGGCCGATGCCGGGCGTGGACTGACGGACCTCGGCGATCCAGGGGTAGACCTTCTTGCCGGGCAGGTGTCCGCCCTCGCCGGGCTTGGCGCCCTGGGCCATCTTGATCTGAATCTCGAAGGCGCTGCACAGGTAGCGGCTCGTCACGCCAAATCGCGCACTTGCTACCTGCTTGATCGCGGAGTTCTTGGAGTCACCGTTAGCCAGCGGGGTCTCGCGACGCGGGTCCTCGCCGCCCTCGCCCGAGTTGGAGCGGCCGTGTAGGCGGTTCATGGCGATGGCCATGCACTCGTGTGCCTCTTTGCTGATGGAGCCATACGACATGGCACCGGTGTTAAAGCGGCGGACGATGTTGAGCGCGGGCTCGACCTCGTCAAGCGCCACCGGAGTACGGCCGCTGGCATCAAAGTCGAGCAAGTCGCGCAGGCGCACGGCACGGCCCGTGCGGTGCAGGCGGGCGCTGTACTCCTTAAAGGTGTCGTAGCTGTCCTCACGGCAGGCGGTCTGCAGCAAGTAGACAGTCTGCGGATCGATGAGGTGATCCTCGCCGCCGAGCGGGCGCCACTTGGTCAGACCCAGCGTGGGCAGCTGCTCGGGAGCCGGGCTCTTAAGGATAGCGAGCGCGGCGTCGTAGCGCTCGTTCTGCTCGCGCTCGACGTCCTCGACACCCATACCGCCCACACGGCTCACCGTGCCGGCGAAGTACGCGTTGACGAACTCCGGCGTAAAGCCCACGGCCTCGAAGATCTGCGCCGAATGGTAGCTCTGCACCGTGGAGATGCCCATCTTGGACATGATGGAGACGATGCCGGCGGTCGCAGCCTTGTTGTAGTTAGCGATGCCCTGCTCGGCCGTCACAGCCAGGTCGCCGCGTGCCGCCAGATCGCGGATGCACGCATGCGCGTTGTACGGATAGACGCCGCTCGCGGAGTAGCCCACCAGCGCCGCAAAGTCGTGCGGGGACACGGCGTCGCCGCACTCCACCACGATATCGGCAAAGGTACGCACGCCGGCGCGAATCAGGTGGTTGTGCACGCAGCCCACGGCGAGCAGCGACGGCACGGGCACCTCGCCCGCAGCGGCACGATCGCTCAACACCACGATGTTCACGCCGTCTCGGACCGCAGCCTCAACGTCCTCGGCAAGCTGCTTGAGCGCAGCCTGCAGTGCGCCCTCGCCGGCGTCGCGGCGGTAGACGGCACGGAAGCGGCGAGTCTTAAAACCCACGCGGTCGATGGCGCAGATGCGGTCAAACTCCTCCTCGTTGAGCAACGGACGCTCCAAGCGCACCAGCTGGCAGGCCGTACGGGAATCCTCGAGCAGGTTGCCGTGGTTGCCCAGGTAGAGCGTAGTCGAGGTGACCATATGCTCGCGTAGGGCGTCGATCGGCGGGTTCGTGACCTGAGCGAACAGCTGATAGAAGTAGTCAAAGAACGAGCGTGTCTTCTTGGACAGGCAGGCCAGCGGCGCGTCGATGCCCATCGAGGCGAGTGGCGCCTTGCCCTGCTGGGCCATGGGACGCACGACCTCGTCGACGTCATCCCAGTGGTAGCCGAGCTTGGCCATGCGCACGGCGGCGGGCACCTCGGCGTCCTCGGCGGGCGTTGCCGCAACGGGCTCATCGAGCGCGTCAACGGTTAGCGTCTCCTCGGCAATCCAATCACGGTAGGGCTTTTCCTTGGCGTAACGGGCACGCAGCTCATCGTTGTAGATGACGCGCCCGCGGGCAAAGTCGACCTCGAGCATCTGACCCGGTCCCAGGCAGCCGCTCGTCAGGATGTTCTCGGGGCTCACCTCGATGGTGCCCACCTCGCTTGCCAGCATAAAGCGACCGTCGCGCGTCACATAGTAGCGAGCGGGACGCAGGCCGTTACGGTCGAGGGCGGCACCCAGCGTGCGACCGTCGGTAAAGGCGATGGCCGCCGGGCCGTCCCACGGCTCCATGAGCATTGACTGGTAGGCGTCGTAGGCGCGGCGCTCCTCGCTCAGACTGTCGTTGTGGTCCCACGGCTCGGGCAGCAGCATGGATGCGGCACGCGTGAGCGGACGGCCGTTCATGACCAAGAACTCGAGCACGTTGTCCAGAATCGCGGAGTCGGAGCCCTCGCGGTTGATGATGGGCATCACACGCTCAAGATCGTGCTGCAGCACGGGACTGTACAGGTTGGGTTCGCGGGCGCGAATCCAGTTGACGTTGCCCTTGAGGGTGTTGATCTCGCCGTTGTGGATGATAAAGCGGTTGGGGTGCGCGCGCTCCCAGCTGGGCGTGGTGTTGGTGGAGTAGCGCGAGTGGACGAGCGCCACGGCCGTCTTGACGGCGGCGTCGTTGAGATCGATGAAGAAGCGGCGCATCTGCGTGGCGACCAGCATGCCCTTGTACACGATGGTGCGCGAGCTCATAGAGCACACGTAGAAGATCTTGTCGCGCAGGGCAAACTCGGCGTCGGCCTTCTTCTCGATGGTGCGGCGGCACACGTACAGGCGACGCTCGAAGGCGTCACCTGCCGGCGTGTCGTCCGGACGGCCCAGGAAGGCCTGCAGGATGGTGGGCATGCAGGCGCGGGCCGTCTCGCCCAGGTCGTGCGGATCGACCGGCACCTCGCGCCAAAAGAGCAGCGGCACGCCGGCTTCGGCGCAGCCCTCCTCAAACACGCGACGGGCATCCTCTACACCCTTGTCGTCCTGCGGGAAGAACAGCATGGCCACGCCATAGTCGCCCTCTGCCGGCAGAATCTGGCCGCACTTTTGAGCCTCTTTACGGAAAAAGTGATGCGGAACCTGGAACAAGATGCCAGCGCCGTCGCCGGTGTTCTTCTCGAGTCCCGTACCGCCGCGGTGCTCCAAGTTGACCAGAATGGACAGCGCATCGTCCAAAATCTGGTGATGGCGCTCACCGTTGATATCGGCAAGTGCGCCGATGCCACATGCATCGTGGTCGAATTCGGGGCGATAAAGGCCCTGCAGCTGAGCGGAATCTGCCTGCATCGCGATCCTCCCCTAGATATTTAGACAGTCAGTTGAATAGGCATACTAGGAGCATCACCGGCCCGTTGTGTTTCCCGCCCGTTTCGAAACAATCGCGTAACGCACGCCCTACGAGTGGGTGCCGCCAACCTCAAGGACGACAACAAGGGGCCCCAGGTTCGGCCTGTAAGCTCACCGCTTCAAACATTTCAATCTGTAACAGGAAGCCCAATTTCGATGACTAACAGTTACAGATTGAGATGTTTTTGAGAGACGGTTCCGAATGTCTCAATCTGTAACACGAAGGGCCGGTTTTGACGGTCAGCTGTTACAGATTGAGATTTTCCATAGGACCATTTCTTCCTGTCTTGATCTGTAACACCTAGACCCAATTTCCATCCCTAGTTGTTACAGATCAAGACATTTCGGCAACCCCCTTTCCCCACCCCATTCAAATACAACAATTTTGTTAGTCGTGGTTAACTTTTTGGCCTAAAACGGGTATCCTTTGCGGCGTCAAGCAAACGGCACGCGCGCCGTGCCAGATCAAGGAGGCCCCCATGGCACGCCAGAAAGACCGACAGACGATGCAACTTGTCCTTATCCGTCACGGAGAATCCGAGTGGAACAAACTCAACCTGTTCACCGGCTGGACCGATGTTGAGCTCACCGACACGGGCCGCGAAGAAGCCGCCGCAGGCGGTCGAGCCCTCAAAGAAGCCGGTTTCGACTTTGACGTCTGCTACACTTCGCGCCTCAAGCGCGCGATCCACACCCTCAACATCGTGCTCGGCCAAATGGATCGCGAGTGGCTGCCCGTCATCAAATCCTGGAAGCTCAACGAGCGCCACTACGGCGCGTTGCAGGGTCTCAACAAGGCCGATGCCGCGGCGGAGCACGGCGACGAACAGGTGCTCATCTGGCGCCGCTCCTTCGATATCTGCCCGCCGGCACTCGAGCCGAACGACGCGCGCGATCCCCACACCCAGGAGCAATACCGTGATGTCGCACCCGACCAGCTGCCCTACACCGAGTGCCTCAAGGACACGATAGCCCGCGCCTGGCCTTATTTCGAAGACGAGATTCGCCCCCAGATGCTCGCCGGCAAGCGCGTGCTCGTCGCCGCACACGGCAACTCCCTGCGCTCTCTCGTCATGAAGTTCGAGCACCTCACGCCCGAGGAGATCCTCAAGGTCAACATCCCCACCGGCGTGCCGCTCGTCTACACCTTCGATGCCGATTTCAACGTCCTCGACAAGCGCTACATCGGCGACCCGGCGACCATCGCCGCCAAGATCGACGCCGTGGCCAACCAAGGCAAGGCGCGCAGGTAACCCCAACCCAAACCCGACGCGTGGCGCCGCACGACCCAGATGCGACGCCACGCCGCCCATACACAGGAGCGCACCATGCTCAACCATCTCAAACAACACTTTGGCTCCCGACGCACCGGTGGTCACGGAGGCCTAGACATTGCGCGGCACATCGGCCCCGGGCTGCTCGTGACCGTCGGCTTTATCGACCCGGGCAACTGGGCCTCCAATATGGCCGCGGGCTCGCAGTTTGGCTACGCGCTGCTGTGGATCGTCACGCTGTCCACGATCATGCTCATCGCGCTGCAGCACAACGCGGCGCACCTGGGTATCGCCACGGGCGCCTGTCTTGCCGAGGCCACGACACGTTACCTCCCCCGCTTCGTTGGACGCACGGTGCTCGCCAGTGCCTATCTCGCGACCATCGCCACCGCCATGGCCGAAGTCTTGGGTGGCGCGATTGCCCTTCAAATGCTCTTTGGGCTGCCCGTACGTGCGGGCTGCGTCATCGTGGCGGCAGTATCGATGGCGATGCTCATGACGAGTTCCTACAAGCGTGCCGAACGCTGGATCATCGCCCTCGTAGGCGTGGTAGGACTCTCGTTTTTGGCCGAGCTTGCACTAGTCAAGGTCGACTGGCCGCAAGCCGCCGCAAGCTGGATCACGCCCAGTATGCCCACTGGCTCTGCCGCGATTATCGTGAGTGTCCTGGGTGCGGTCGTTATGCCCCACAACCTCTTTCTACACTCCGAGGTCATCCAATCCATGCACTTCGAAGGCCAAGGCGAGCAGGTTATCGAAGAGCGTCTGCGCTATGAGCTCTTCGACACGCTCTTTTCGATGGGCGTGGGCTGGGCAATCAACTCGGCCATGGTCATCCTGGCCGCAACGACCTTCTTTGCGCACAGCATTGTCGTAGACGACCTCGCCGTCGCAGCGGCCACGCTCTCCCCCATCTTGGGCCCGGCGAGCTCGACCATCTTTGCGGTAGCGCTGCTGTTCGCGGGACTATCGAGCAGCGTGACAGCGGGCATGGCGGCGGGAACCATCACCGCGGGCATGTTCGACGAGGAATACGACATCCACGACCGACATTCCTCGATCGGGGTAGCGGCCTGTTTCGCCGGCGCAGTGGCGGCGTGTCTGGTCATCCCAAATCCTTTTGAAGGTCTCATCTGGAGTCAGGCACTGCTGTCGCTTCAGCTGCCGATTACGGTCTTTGTGCTCATACGGCTCACCAGCTCAGCCCGCGTTATGGGCAAATACGCCAACTCGCGCCCGCTCAACGCGCTGCTCGTAGGGATCGGCG
>CAJMHR010000027.1 GCA_905213265.1 uncultured Collinsella sp. | reverse complement strand
TTAAAAGTAACAGACCGGATGAAGATGCGTAAGATGGGGGCGAGGCGAATGGCTGGGCGGTATCGATATGCGGGTTCAACGGTATTATATTGACCAGATAGATTATTGGCTTGCATTTCTAACAGTTAAGGAGACGGGTGCTTTCCAGCACACTCCTTCGATGATGCCTTCCGCTAGTTGCTATGCCGGTTTCAGCCAACAAAGAATGTGCCCGGGCGCTCAGGTTCACCGTTAGCGTTGGCAACATATGAGATGATGCACACGCGCAACAAAAACGTGTACATCACCCTCCAAAACCGACATTTTTCGACATGTTAGGAGGCTGATGCACACGAATGCGAAATCTCCCGCCGCCCACGACACCCTCCACATGTCTGGACTCTCTATGGCTTGGCTGGATAGACATCGCCGGAACGGGTATAGTATCGAAAGTTTTGTCGTTAACCAGCGGGGGAGTCCTGTGGGCATCAAAAAGAAGATCAAAAAGGAGCTTATCGGCACTTCCGATTACCCGTCGAATAAGATCTTTACGATCTCCAATTTCATCACCTTTACGCGCCTGATCCTCACCCTGGTATTTCTGTACCTGTTTGTGACGGACAACAACCGCGTAATCGCCATCGTTATCTACGCCGTTGCGGCCTCCACCGACTGGATGGACGGTCAGATTGCCCGCATGACCAAAACGGTCTCGTGGCTCGGCAAGGTCATGGATCCCATTTGCGACCGTGCGCTGCTGTTCACCGGCGTCTTGGGACTGGTGGTCCGCGGAGAGCTGCCCATCTGGGTTTGCGTGCTCATTATTGGCCGCGACATCTATCTGGGCATCGGCACACTTATCGTTCGCCATTACCACCCTCGTCCCATTGACGTCGTCTTCCCCGGAAAGATTGCGACGGCGCTGCTCATGACCGGCTTCTCGCTCATGCTGCTCGGTTTCCCCGTTATTGACGGACTGCATCTTTTACCTTCAACCCTTAAGGCCTTCCCGGGCCTCAACGGAAGCTCGGTGCCCCTCGGCATCTTCTTTGTGTACGGCGGCGTGATCTTCTCCATGCTCACGGCTGTCATCTACTCCATTAAAGGCGGAGCGGCCATTAAACAGGCTCTCGCGCATCCCGAGGACGAGGACATCGACTTTCTGAACCCTGAAATCGAAGACTGATTCGTTGGGGTATGATTACGTACGGTTCATTATTTGCGGCACGTCCGCGATAAGTTAGGGGTTGTCATGGACAACATGGTTAACAATATGCCTCAGAATGATAAGACTGCTGACGCTACCTGCGTATTCCGCGTGCCTTCAAGCGACGTCACCGTTCCCGACCTCATGGCCAACGTGCGCATCACCGCCCCCGTTCTGTCCATCGTCAAGGGTCCGCAGACTGGTGCCGCCTTTGAGCTCGAGGACGACGTGACCACCATCGGCCGCGATCCTGCAAACGGCATCTTCCTCAATGACATGACCGTTTCGCGCAGCCATGCGCGCATTATTCGCGAGGGCCTCGGCGCTCGCATCGAGGACCTGGGCTCGCTCAATGGCACCTGGGTCGACGGTGCCATCGTCAATGCAGCCCCGCTGCACGACGGTTCTTCCGTCCAGATCGGTACGTTTACGCTCATTTACCACGAGAGCACGCCGGAGCGCATCGAAACCGGTGAGTAGGGCATGGCCGAACGCAACTATCTGAGTATCGGCCAAGTCGTCAACCTACTTCGAGGCGCATACCCCGATCTTTCGAACTCAAAAATTAGATTTCTAGAGGATGAGGGGCTCATTACCCCTCATCGTACGCCTAAGGGATACCGTCAGTACTCCAAGGAGGACGTTGATCGCCTAGAGGTCATCCTGCACTTACAGAAGACCCGCTACATGCCGCTCAACGTGATTAAGCAGCGCTTGGAAAACGCCACGGACCTGTCAACGCTCGCCTACGAGGTGGGCTTGCTGTCCGATGTTCCGCTCAAGACGGAGCCCAAGGAGACTAAGCAAAAGCTGCATCCCATCGAGACCATTCCCGATATGCTGGGCGTCGAGATTTCGTTTATCCGCTCGCTCGCCGAGAACGACCTCATTCGCATCATCAAGAGTCCGCAGAATCGCGAGCTCGTCGATGGTCGCGATTTCCCGATCATCCGCTACTGCTCCGAGCTGTCACGCTTCCATATCGAGCCGCGCAACCTGCGTCAGTACGTGTCTTCCGCCAACCGCGAGTCCTCGATGTTTGAGCAGGTGCTCGTGAGCATGCTCGGAATGGATACCTCCGATGACGAGCGCGACGCCAAGCTCGAGCGTGCGTTTAAGAAGCTTCACGACCTGACGGAAGGTGTGCACACTGAGCTTCTCAAGAACCGCGTTTTTGAGTCGCTCAACGCCGTGGTCGAGGACGCCGACATCGATGCACTCGATGAGGAAATCACTCGCTCCGAGTCCACCAAGGCCAAAAACGAAGAGATAGCCGCGCCGGCTTCGCACGAGGATTCTCTCGTCAAGCCGCTCAAGGTCGTCCCCCCTTCGCAATCCGGCACCGCCACCGCGGGCAAATAACCGCTGCTGAAATTTCGGGAACCCATTGAAAGGTCATGCAATGTACGACTTCGAATCTCAAATTGTCGACATCCCCGACTATCCCGAGCCCGGAGTCATCTTTAAAGACATCACGCCACTCTTTGGCAATCCCGAGGCGCTCAAAGCCATGACCGATGCCCTCGCCGAGCACTTTGCCGGCATGGGAATCACCAAGGTCGTGGGTCGCGAGGCTCGCGGCTTTATGGTTGGCGTACCGGTGGCTGTAGCCCTTGGCGCCGGCTTTGTTCCCGCACGTAAACCGGGCAAGCTGCCGCGTGAGACCGTAAGCCAGAGCTACGAGCTCGAGTACGGAACGGATTCCATTGAGATCCATGCCGACGCTATCAGCTCTAAAGATACCGTGTTGATTCTGGACGACTTGGTCGCGACGGGCGGAACCGTCGAGGCAACAGGTAAACTGGTGCGAGATATGGGCGCAAAGCTTGTCGGTTACGGTTGTATCCTTGAGCTTGCGTTTCTCAACCCGCGCGAGAAGCTCACGCCGTCTGATGACGATGTGGAACTCTTTAGCCTGGTGACGGTGGACTAGCCGTTACCCTTAGTTACTGGAAAGGAAGCTACATGCGCACAGCAAACACGCACAAAAACATGGCACGCTGCGCTGCTACGGCAACCCTCGCTTGTGTTTTGGGCTTGGGCCTCGCGGCTCCTGCCTACGCCGATACCGCATCCGACCTTGCCGCTGCTCGTACGAAGCTCGAGCAGATCGGTACCCAAACCCAGCAGATTTACGATGAGCTCGCAACGCAGACGCAGGCGCTCGATCAGACTGCTGGCGAGATCACGCAAAAGCAGCAGGAGATCGCCGATGGTCAGGCCAAGCTCTCGACCTATGTCGCCGGCGAGTACAAGACCGGCGGTCTGAGCCTGCTTCAGGTTCTAACGGGCGTTGACGACCTGAGCGATATGCTCAACCGTCTGTTCTACTACGGCAAAGTTTCCGATAAGCAGGCTCAAACCATTCAAGAGGTCAAGGAGCTTAAGCAGCAGCTCACCGATAAGCAGGCCGAGCAGGAGAAGAACGTCGCCGACACGCAGAAAAAGGTCGACGAGCTCAACGCCCAGCAAGCAGAGGCGCAGAGCGTCGTGAACTCCCTGGATTCTCAGCTGCAGGCCGAGCTTGCCGCAGAGGCCGAGGCAAACGCCGCACTGCAGGCGGGCATTAACGCCAGCACTGCCGAGAAGGCCACGGTGAGCAGCGAAACTGCGGGCACGACCGAGAACACCAACAACGGTGGCCAGACCAGCAATAACAACAACCAGGGCGGCAACACTCCGGCTCCTACGCCGACACCTGCTCCGACGCCGCAGCCCTCCACGCCTGCTCCGGCTCCGACGCCTTCTGCTCCGAGCCAGTCCGTCGATGGTGGTTCTGTTGTCTCGCGCGCATACAGTAAGCTTGGTTGCGCTTATTCCTGGGGCGGAATTGGCCCGAACAGCTTCGACTGCTCTGGTTTTGTTAGCTATTGCCTCACTGGTCGCTATTGCCGCCTGGGCACCACGGGTACCTTTATGGGCTGGACGCGTGTGTCCGATCCGCAGCCCGGTGACGTTGTGGTCAACTCGTACCACACCGGCATTTACATCGGTGGTGGTCAGATGATTCATGCTTCCGACTACAACACGGGTGTTATCATCAGCTCCGTTGCCGCCGGCATGAACAACAACTATATCTTCGTGCGTTACTAAGTCATCTTACACAGCGTGTGAATGTGGACCTCGTGGCTTTAAGTCGCGAGGTCCATTCATTTTTCTCTAATCTTGTACGGCTATCTAGTATTCAAAACTAGATAGCCGTACATTCGGTTTACAAGATGGCTATAATTGTTGAGGAACAATTAGAAAGGACCCTCTATGAGCTGGGCACTTATCTCAGATTCAAGCTGCAACCTCCGCGATTGGCAACCGACCGCGCCCCATACTACCTTTGCATTTGCGCCCCTCAAAATTCGAGTGGGGGAGCGTGAATTCGTCGATGACCTTTCGCTCGATGTTCATGAGCTCAACTGCGCTGTTCAGGCGGAGACGAACGCTTCTTCGAGCGCTTGTCCCAGCGTAGGGGAGTGGGCCGAGCTCTTCAAATTGGCAGACAAGACCATCTGCATGCCGATCTCCGAGGGCGTGTCGGGCAGCTACAACGCAGCAGCCACGGCTCGCGATATGGTTCTTGCCGATGAGCCCGACCGACAGATTCATCTAGTCAATTCACGCGCAGCTGGCGGCAAAATGGACCTCATTTTCTTACTGTTCGACCGCTATCTTGCAAGCAATCCGAATATCTCATTCGAGGATGCTTGCGCATACTTCGATAGCCTTGAGCAGAACAGCAAAATCCTCTTCAGCTTGTGCAATTACGAAAACCTCGCCAAAGCCGGACGTATCCCTAAGGCAGCCGGCGTCATTGCCAACAAGCTCAATATCCGCATTTTGGGCACGGCGAGTGAGGCCGGTAAAATCGAACTCGTCGGGCACACGCGTGGCGAAAAGAAGATGCTCAACAAGATCATCGACACTATGGAAGCCGAGGGCTTTACGGGCGGTGAGGTCGTCATTGATCATGTTGAGAACGAAGCTGGAGCCCAGGCGCTTACTGACCGCATAGTCGAGCATTGGCCCGGCTCCAAGACCATCATCATGCCCTGCAACGGCCTGGATTCCTATTATGCCGAGATGCACGGCCTGATCATCGGCTACGGCATGGGCGTAGCTTCGGGCAAATAAAGTCCAACCAAGCAAAAATACGGGCGGGACAAAGCGACAGATGGCTCTTTGTCCCGCCCGTTTATACGTCAGCTAGCTATTAAAACCGTTGAACTTGAGATAGCTCATCAAGTAAGCCTTCGAAACAAAGGATGAAACCGCGCTGCGCACAAGCAGCGACTCACGCGTTACCTGATGCGCCGTATCGGGAACCGGCGTCTGCTCGACGGAAAAAGCCGCACGAATCGATGCCTCAAGTTGATCGACTACATAATCGAAAGCCGTCGGAGCATCGTAGCTCAAACGCTGAA
Source organism: uncultured Collinsella sp. (assembly GCA_905213265.1). Taxonomy (GTDB): domain Bacteria; phylum Actinomycetota; class Coriobacteriia; order Coriobacteriales; family Coriobacteriaceae; genus Collinsella. The sequence continues at coordinate 24,819 of CAJMHR010000027.1, read as the reverse complement.
TATTAAAGAGTGCCTGCACCGCAGCAATAGGTAGCACCTGCTTAAAGATGCAGATAGCAATCAGGCGGGCAATCTGCTCGCGGCCATATTGCTTTTTTACCGGAGCAGGCACCAGGCCGACCTTCACGTAGTTATTGATCATCGATGGCGTAATGACAGGCTGCTCAACGCAAATGGACAGCGGCTCCATCCACAGCGCAACATACTCAATGACCTGGTCGCGGTAAAGCGTCACATTGGGCAACTGGTTATAGCGCGGCAGACTCAACGTATTAAGTTTACGCACGATATCGGACTGAATAAATGCATCGGGCAGCACCGTGGGCTGAATATCCTCAGGCTTAATGCTGACCGACGAATCAGACATCGGAATAACGTGTTTAGTGTGGTTCATAAGGGTCCTCCGTTCATTTTCTATATTGTATTCTAGGTTATCTAGTTTTGCATACCACATAGCCGGCAAGAAATTGGCGGGACAGTGCACTGATCCATCGTCCCGCCAATTAGTAAATTGATAACAACCTTACATAAGATATATTATCGTACTTATCCGCGCAGAAATGCGTATGCGCTGGTTGCTGCTATGGCTCCGTCAGAAACGGCGGTCACAACCTGACGTAAGCGCTTGGAACGGATGTCACCAGCAGCAAATAGACCTGGCGTGCGGGTCGACATGGATTCATCAGTCAGAATGCCGCCATCAGGCGCCAGATCAACTAGATGCTCAACAAGCTCGGTATGGGGTTGCGTGCCTGTAAAGACAAAAATGCCAAACGAGCCAGGCTCAAATGACTCGGTATGAGTCTCGCCGGATGCATTGTCCTTAAAGGTAATCGTCGTTGGCATGGCTTCGCCCGATAGCTCCACAATACTAGTTTGGTACCTAACTGTAATATTGTCTTTTGCGAGTACTTTCTGGACAACACCATCAGGCGCACGAAACTGGTCGCGGCGCAGCACGATGGTCACACTGCTGGCGATTTCTGACAAGAACAGGGCTTCCTCGCAGGCGGCATTGCCGCCACCGATGACAAAGACCTGTTTACCGCGAAAGAACATGCCATCGCACGTCGCGCAATACGAAACACCGCGACCGCGATACGTATCCTCGCCAACAAAACCAGCAGATCGCGGCGTAGCACCCATGCAAGCGATAACACTCGAGGCCAGCGTATCGCCCATATCGTGATGCACCGTAAACAGCGCTGCATCGGCATCGTAGTCGACGCCTGTCACCATACTCCATTCAACCTGAGCCCCCAAGCCTTCAGCATGTTGTTGGAACCGCTCGCCAAGTTCAGCACCGCTCAGCAGCGGAATGCCAGGATAATTCTCAACCTCGTTGGTCGTGGCGATCTGTCCGCCCGACATGCCCTGCTCAAAGACAGTCGTCGTTAGGTTAGCGCGCGCCGCATAAATGGCGCCAGCATAGCCCGCGGGGCCGCCGCCGATAATCGCAACATCGATTGACTGATCGGTAGTCATGAAGAGTCCTCTCGTCGAAACGTTGTCGTTCTTTGCGCTCATACCCAAATTTACGTGAACATGACACTCATGCACTACAATGATAAATCGCGTAACAAAGCTGAAGGGGAGTTATCGATGGATCAAACGCAGACGGGCAATAGCGCTCCCCTGCCCATGCAAGCCACTCCCCAACCGGAGCAAATGACCGTTTCACCTGCACAAAAATCCCTGGTAACCATTGTGCACGCATCGGTTGGATCGGGCCATAAAGCCGCCGCCAACGCGATTGCACAAGCATTTGACCTTATCCGCGGCACCAAGGGAATCCCTGAGGATGTTGAGATCGAAGTCCTGGATATCCTCGATTTTGGACGTATTAAATTCGACGGCAATAAGACCGCGGCTTCTTTTACGGGAGCCACGCGTCCCATATATGACCTAACCTGGCGATATACGTTTACGGGACATCTGCTCTGGGGCGGAGGCACAGCATGGTCACGAATTATGTTCCCCGCCTTCAACGAATATGTCCGCACCCGCAGGCCCATGGCCGTGGTTGCAACACACATTACGGCAGCCAACGTCGCTGTGGGCGCCCGCGTCATCACGGGTATCGATTACCCGGTCATCTGCGTGCCAACAGACTATGAAGTCGAAGGCTTTTGGCCCCACAAGGACACCGACCTGTTCTGCGTGGCCAACGAGTTTATGGCCGAAACGCTGCGTCCGCGCAAGGTGTCCGAGGCAAAGATTCGCATTACAGGCATCCCTATTCGCGCCGGGTTTGATACGGACTACAATCGCGAGGAAGAACTCGAGAAGTTCAATCTCCCCACCGACAAGACCATTGTGCTGGTGATGGCCGGCGCCAGTTTGCCTCAACCGTACGTTCGCTTTCGCGCGGAGATGGACCGCACTCTCCCCTTCCTGCGCAGTTTCGAGGACATGCACTTTGTCTTTTTGCCGGGCAAGGATGCCGAATATGCCACCCGTCTCAAAACGCTTTTCGATGCCATGAAGCTCGAAAACGTCACGGTTCTGGACTACGTGGACGACATGGCGGCCCTCATGCACGGCTGCGACCTGGCAATCCTCAAATCGGGCGGACTCACCGTCACCGAGTGCCTGTGCGCGCATCTGCCGATGATCCTGCTGGGCAAATCATACGGCCAGGAAAAGGCCAACACCACGATGCTCACCGGCATGGGCGCCAGCATGCATGTCACCACCGCACGAGAACTCATCGTAACCCTACGTCACTTGCACGACCATCCCGAATCACTCAAAGCCCTACTCATCAACGGCGAAGTACTACGCCGCCCCCACGCAGCCGAAGACATAGCCATCGCAACCATGGAGCTCGTAGGCAAACCCCAAAAGCGCAAACGAGCCTTCTGCCGCTTCTACTGGGGCGGAAAACCTGCTCATATCAGGTAGACAAAAGTCCGCTGCTCAGCGGGAGCCGCCCATATATCATTCCATGCTCAAACATTCTCGCTGCGCTGCGAAACTGCGCGTGGAACGATATATGGGCGGCTCCCGCTGAACAGCTACGTTTACTTACTAGCAGCTACTTCGGTATCCCCTCCATTAGAACCTGCAAAGGTAAAACAGGAAAATATAAATAGAGTTAGTCGATGCGACAAAGGAGGCATCCCTTTATCGCATCGGCTAACTAGAAAGATTGTTTTATGTCAAGCATGTAGCCCTTTCGCCTGAGCCCCATACATATCGTCCCGCGCGCAGTTTCGCAGTGAAGCGAGAATGTTTGAGCACGGGATGATATGTATGGGGCTCAGGCGAAAGCGGGATCCGTGCGCCCCTGCGAAGCGAGAATGTTTGAGCATGGAATGATATGTGTGAGAGGCGGGCGGGAGGAATACGAGCGTCCCTAGGCGACGCCACTGGAGCCGAAGCCTCCTTTGCCTCGGTCGGTTTCGTCTAGTTCTTCTACTTCTATGAGGTTGACCGTGGGGACTTCTTGGATGACGAGTTGGGCTATGCGGTCGCCTTTGTTGATTTGGATATTGTTGGAGGGATCCAGGTTGATGAGGATAACCTTGAGTTCCCCTCGGTAGTGGGCGTCGATGAGGCCAGGCGTATTGACTATAGACAGGCCCTGTTTGATGGCGAGACCGCTACGGGGCTGGACGAAGCCGGCGTAGCCATCGGGCAGGGCGATGGCCAGCCCAGTGGAGACCAGACGGCGTTCAAAGGGCTTCAGGACGCAGTCCTCGTTGGAGCGCAGATCAAAGCCGGCATCGGTGGGATGGGCGTATTTGGGAAGCTCGACGGTGGGGTCGAGACGCTTTATGTTGACGGTAATGTTGGACATGAAATCACCTTAGCTTGTCGAGCTCTTGCAGAAACTCATCGACGTCTTTGAAATCGCGGTAGACCGAGGCAAAGCGGATGTACGCCACCTTGTCGATCTTGGCCAAGCGCTTGAGCACCATGTCACCCAACTCATGGGACGTGACGGCCGTCAGCGTGCGAGAGCGCAGCTCGACCTCAATGTCGTCGATAATCTCATTGAGCTTCTTAGTGTCGATATCGCGCTTGATGGTGGCGCGCATCAAGCCGACGAGCAGCTTATTGCGATCGAACCGCTGCTTGGTTCCGTCCGACTTAATGACCTCAATTGGGTCTTCGCATCGCTCGAACGTTGTAAAGCGGTAGTTACACGAGCAACATTCACGACGGCGCTTAATGGTGTTATTTGACTCCTGCATACGGGAATCAACGACGCGGGTATGTGCCTTGCCGCATTTGGGACAGCGCATGGTACCTCCTCTTAAACGATAACAAGGGTACCATGCGCAGCGCGATAATGATTACGAACGAGCAGGAACCTTAAGATGCGCACCGGCGGCGAGCGAACCATGCTCCAGATGATTGACGTTACGGATCATGTCGGAAGTCTCTTGCGTGGAAAGGCCTTCGATTGGATATTCCTCGGCAAGAGACCAAAGAGAATCGCCAGGCCGAACGCGAATGGTCTCGTAGGTAACGTTGGAAACGGACTCGGCATACGCGGCGTGACGAGCGCTAAAGACCGACATAGCGAGGACAAAGAAGAGCGTAAGCGCAGCGGCAACGGCGACAATCGTCGGAACCTTCAGGGCAACGCGAGCCGGCGCGACTACAGCCTGCTGATTGCGAGCAGGCTTTACGGTCAAAGGCTGAAAACCGGAGCGGCCACCCCGAACAACCGTAAAAGTGGGTTCTGCAGGCGTCTCGAGCTTAAGGGCGAGATTTCCCTGGACCATATTCGTTGCGTTCATCATGTTCTCCTCTCGCGTGTTTTGCTGAGAACAGTTTTATCAAGCCGCACGGACAAAAATGTCTAGCGCGAGAACGAATGTTCGGTTATTATTATCTTCGAACAGTTGTTCCTGTCAAGCAAAATTCGAACATTTGTTTGACATGGGTAGAGAGGATGCCCTGATGGCTCGCAAAATTACCAAGCGTCAGCAGCAAATTTACGACTTCATCAAGGAATATCAGCAGGAGAAGGGTTATCCGCCCAGCGTGCGCGAGATGGCTTCTGCCGTGGGCCTTTCCTCCCCCAGCACCGTGCACGCCCATCTATCTGCCCTGGAGGCGCGCGGGCTACTCAAGCGCGATGCCACCAAACCGCGCGCCCTGGAACTCTTTAACGAGGACGGTTCCTCTGTCTCAATTTCTAAATCTGACGAGCCCACCGCACCTCGCGGAACGGTCTCGCTACCGCTCGTTGGTCGCGTCGCGGCTGGGATTCCCATTCTGGCCGAGCAGAATATCGAAGACACTTTTACTATCCCGACCGAAATCGCCACTGATCAGGGTTCCTTTATCCTTGAGGTGCATGGGAGCTCAATGATCAATGTCGGCATCTTCAATGGCGATTACATCATCGTCCGTGAACAAAAGAGTGCCATGAACGGCGAAATTGTCGTGGCCATGATTGATGGTTCAGCGACCGTCAAGACGTTCTACAAGGAGCAGGGACGCGTACGCCTGCAGCCCGAGAATGACACCATGGAGCCTATCTATGCAACAAATCCCGTTATTTTGGGCAAAGTCGTCGGCTTGATGCGCCGGTTCTCGTAATGCAAAAACGCATCACCATCTTTGATACCGTCCGCGGGTTTACGATGATTTCAATGGCAGGTTTTCACGCTTGCTACGATCTCGCCTACCTGTACGACTGGGATATGCCATGGTTTACCCAGACTGTCTTTCAAGACATCTGGCGCGCCAGCATCAGCTGGGTATTTTTGTTTATCGCGGGTTGGATGTGCACGCTCTCACGCAACAATGTTAAACGAGCGGCCAAGTACGCTGCCGCAGCTTTGGTCGTCTGGATCGCAACAACGCTCGTATCGGTCGACGATTCAGTGAACTTTGGCATCATTTATTGCATGGCGGCGTGCACGGCGGTGGTTGCACTCACCCGTCCGCTACTCCAAAAATTACCGGGCTCGTGGGGCATCGCGGCGTGCCTTGTTCTTTTTGCCCTAACCTGGGGCATTCCAAAAGCGGTCTACCCACTCCCCTACCTGGCATGGCTAGGATTTCCGGGCCCGAGTTTTGTTTCGGGAGACTACTATCCGCTCATTCCGTTTGTCTTTATGTACCTTACCGGCTATTTTGCTGCCCAGGTAGCACAAGCATCAAGCCTCGAAGCGCCAGAATGGACCTACGCCAATCCCATCCCGGCGCTCACCAGCCTTGGACGCCATGCACTCCCCTTTTATCTGCTGCATCAGCCCATCATTCTGGGCATTTTGGAGCTCATCTACTCGGTACGATAACGCTCAAGCCGCGGTGCAATACGAGCCGGCAGTTTCGCCACAATGCGAACGCCGTCCTCGAGATATTCCTCATGCAGAAGGGTTCCCTGCTCATGCACCAGCGTGATGAGAGCGCCCTCGCGATACGGGATATCAGCGGAGAGCAACACATCGGTGGCAGCTGCCTCGCGAGCAATGAGATCGACGAGATCGTCGAGTCCCTCGCCCGTTTGGGCCGAGAACAGAACGGCTTCCGGATAGCGACGACGGAAACTTAATCGATCAACGCTATTGAGAAGATCGATTTTATTGAATACGGTCAGCGTTAGGCGCTCTCCGGCGCCGATCTCATCAAGCACGCGGTCGACAGCCTCCAGCTGCCGCTCATAGTCCTCGTCAGACGCATCTACGACTTTGAGAATTAGATCGGCACCCAACACCTCGGACAGCGTCGATTTAAAGGCATCGACCAGACCATGCGGCAGCTTTTGAATAAAGCCGACGGTATCAGTAATCGTCATGCCGCGACCGCCGGGCAGGCGATACGAACGCGTCGTCGGATCGAGCGTAGCAAACAGCTTGTCCTGAGAAAGTACCGTAGAGCCGGTCAGACGATTGAGCAACGTCGATTTACCGGCATTGGTATAACCGGCTAACGCGACGCGAAACGCCGGTGACTCAATGCGGCTCTTGGATTGAACATCGCGACGCTGTTCAACCTGCTTGAGCTCACGACGAAGCGCAGCGATCTTATTACGAATGAGGCGACGGTCGACCTCGAGCTGACTTTCGCCCTGACCAAAACGTGAGCCGATGCCGCCGCGCGTCTGCTCCTTGGCGAGATGGCTCCACATGCCACGCAGGCGAGGCAACAAATATTGAAGCTGTGCCAGCTGTACCTGCAGGCGTCCCTCACGCGTCTGAGCATGCAGGCCAAAGATATCCAGGATCAGTGCTGTACGATCGATAATCTTTACCGGCTCGCCCACGGCATTCTCCAAATAGGATTGCTGCGAGGGGGTCAGGTCGTCGTCAAAAATAACGACATCGGCATCCATGCGATGCACCAGGCCGCACAGCTCTTCGACCTTACCGGAACCGATAAACGATTTAGGATACGGCTTTACCAAACGCTGCGACAAGCGTGCCACGCACTGGGCACCAGCTGTGTGGGCAAGACGCTCCAGCTCATCAAGCGAGCAATCGAGCGGCCATGCATTGTCGCGCCACTCAACACCAACTAAAATGGCACGCTCGGGCTCGGGTGCCGTGGGAACAAGAGGGAAACGGGCCATTAGGCAGCCTCAATACGATGCACGATATCCTCAACGACCTCATCGATCGTACATTCATCCATATCAAACCACACGATACGGTCATCGCGCTTAAACCACGAAAGCTGACGTTTGGCATAGCGACGCGAACGCATCTTAATGAGTTCGCGAGCCTCATCCATGCTCGTCACGCCATTGAAAGCATCGATGATCTCTTTATAGCCAATTGCCTGCATCGAAGTCAGGGCATCTCCCAGCCCCTGGTCCATAAGACCGCGAACCTCATCAACAAGACCCTGTTCAAACATCAGATCGACACGCAGGTTAATGCGCTCGTAGAGCACCTCGCGATTACGCGTCAGACCAAACCATAGGGCATGATAATGCTCGCGCGGAACACTAAACTGCGACTTTTGCTGCGCATAGGAGACGCCATCATCGAGCATTTCGAGCGCGCGAATCACGCGACGAACATTATGGGGGTGGATGACCGCAGCGGACTCGGGGTCACGCTCGGCAAGCAGCGCGTGCAGCGCTTCCTCGCCTATGCGCTCGGCAAGCTCCTGATAGCCCGCACGACGATCGTCCTCAAGTTCACCCGAGGGAAAGTCCATCTCATCGAGGGCGGCCTTGAGATACAGCCCCGTACCCCCGCAAAACACCGGCAGGCGGCCCTCGCCAAGCAAGCGCTCAACATGCGCGCGAGCGTCAGCCTGATAAAGCGCAGCAGAATATGCCACACCCGGCTCTACAATGTCGACGAGACGCAGCGGCGCCGTACACTCATCGGGCGCCATCTTTGCGGTACCGATGTCCATGCCGCGATAGATTTGCATCGCATCGCACGACAGCACTTCGGACGAAAGACGAGCTGCCAAACGGTCGGCAACATCACTCTTACCAACCGCCGTCGGACCGACGATCGCAACGGCGGAAAGACCTGCCCTGGGAGAAACCATTAGCGCGGCTCGCCCACAACGGAGCCGGACAAATACCAGGTCTTGGCAACGTCAACGTCAACATCAACGATCTTGCCAACAAGCTGATCGATGCTGTAACCCTCGGGGATAGGCGCATGCACGGTCTGATTCTTGGGACTCTTGCCCAGCAGGACCGCGTCGTTCTTTTTACTCGTTCCCTCAATGAGCGCCGGCACCACAGTATGAAGCTCACCCTGGTTATACTCGTGTGCCGTGGTCTCGATAACCTTAACCAGGCGGTTGAAACGCTCGAGAATAACCTCATGCGGCGTAGGATCGTCAATCTCAGCGGCCGGGGTACCGGCGCGCTTGGAATAGATGAAGGTATAGGCCTGAGCATAGCGGACCGTCTCGGCAAGTGAGAGCGTCTGCTCAAAGTCTTCTTCAGTCTCGCCCGGGAAGCCAACGATAATGTCGGTCGAGAGCGCGATATCGGGCATGCGGTTGCGAATGCGATCGACCAGGCCCAGATAGTCCTCGCGTGTATAACGGCGATTCATCTCTTTGAGGATCCGCGTCGAACCTGACTGGACGGCCAAGTGCAGCTGCGGCATAACGGCAGGCGTCTCGGCCATGGCGTCGATGGTCTCGGGCAACAGATCCTTGGGATGCGAAGACGTGAAGAAGATGCGCTCCACGCCCGTATCGCCCACGGCACGCAGTAGATCGGCAAAACGCGGCTTGCCAAACAGATCGCGACCATATGAGTTAACGTTTTGGCCCAGCAGCGTAATCTCACGCACGCCCTGGCGCACGAGCCCGGTCACTTCGTCGACAATCTCCTCGAAAGGACGGCTCTTCTCGCGACCGCGCACGTACGGCACGATGCAATAGGTGCAGAAATTATTGCAGCCTGTCATGATGGGCACCCAGGCGTGATACTGGGTCTCGCGATGCCACGGCATGCTCATGGCATCCGTATCCTCATGCTCATTGGTGCGGATATGACGCTTACCATCAAGGAACGCCTCGGCAATGAGCTCGGCCACATGTGCGATAGAATGCGTGCCAAAGATGACATTGACGTTATCGACGTTGGTGAGCAGGCCCTCGCCATCACGCTGCGCGATGCAGCCGCCCACGGCAACCACACGCTTGCCCGAAGGCGAAGGCGGCAGGCTTTTGCAGGAATTGCACTGACCGTACAGGCGAGTATCGGCGGCCTCGCGCACACAGCATGTCATGAAGACAACGATATCGGCATGCTCGGGATCGAGCGCCATGAGGCAACCATACGAATCGAGCAGACCGCTCACACGCTCGGAGTCGTGCTGATTCATCTGGCAGCCAAATGTGCGGATAAAGTAGGTTTTACCGGCAAGAATATCGCGTACGGAACGCTGGTCCATGTGCATAAGTCCTAACGATGGGGAGCGAAACGAGGCAAGCAGAAGCTATGCCACAGGCTTAACGTCATCCATGACGACGTTATCCATAGCAGCTCGATTGATCTGGTGAACGTAGATAGAAAGGCGGATGGCCGTGCGCGACTCCCCGTTAATGAGGATGTCGGAGAACACGGGCGCGCAGGAAATATCAAAACCGGTTGGAATCAAAAAACCGCGCGCGATAGCCACGGCCTTAATGGCCTGGTTGACGGCACCGGCGCCGACACACTGGATGTTGACGGGTACACCATCCTTGACCATGCCGGCGATGGCGCCGGCAACGGACGCGGGCGATGATTTGCTTGATACCTTCAGGCAATCCATGAAGAAACTCCTGCGTTTAAAAGTACGTTTTAACTGCAATAACTTTATCGTACCGAGTGGACTCGGTAAAGGCACTATTCCTCTTTGGCAAGATCGAAGGTCACGGTGATTCGATCACGCGAAACACGAATCTTTGGGTCGTCGCAAAGGTTGAGATAGTACCGGGCGGCAAGGTCATTAAAGTCGCGCTCCACAGCACGCGAAAACTGTGCCATGTCATCCTTGGCAATACGTAGCCCGCGACGATCCTTCGCGAGATCGACAGGAGCCGGCGCATGCGAAGACGAATCACGCTCGCGCAGCAGACGCGCGGTCACACCGCGAACGGGCTTAATCTGCCCTGCCAAAATGCGATGAGCCGTGCGCTCGGACATCTCAAGACCCAAACCCGAGCAGATACGGATAAAGTCCTCGGCATCAGAGGCAAGGCCTAAGCGATCGACAACCGGAAGCTCGCTCTCGTCATCAATAAACAGGAGACGAGACGTATCGAGCCGACTTGACGCCCGAGCATAAAGAGTCGCGGCAATCTCAGACGGAGAACCAAGATAGACATCGCAACCACGCAACTCCTCGAGCGCAAACTCACAAGCAGCGCGAATAATATTATGCGGACCGCGAGCACAGACATAACGTCCGTCCTCATCCTTGACGGCCTGGGGCCAGCTGGACTGATCGGCACGCTCACTGAGGCGGTCGGCTGCAACGCTCACCTTAAAGGCAGAACCAAGATCGACACCGGACGTGACCACACGGGCCTCGTCGGTGTTCTGCTTGATCGAAAACAATGCCATGCCACGACCGTGAACGCCCCAACGGTCCATCTTCATGCTCTCGAGCTTGGAGGTAACGCGGGCATCGAAGATTCGCTCTTGCATATCCTGCGGAACGCCCGAACCGTTATCCAGAAAGACAAGCGTGCGGACGCCATCTTCCTTGGTCGTGGCGAGATAGACCTTGTCGGCGCCGGCATCGCGAGCATTACGGAGCATTTCAATGACGATATCCTCGACATGCTGAATGTCGTGCTTTGCTTGGCGCCGCTCGGCCTCCGAAACGCGGAGGCGGACATACCCCTCGCCAAGGTTCTCCTCGACGCGAAGGTTGCCCTCCCCCGACATCGACGCGATAAATGAGATGAGCTCGTTCGCGTCGCTCATGTTATTTAGCGATATCGACAGCGCGGCTCTCGCGAATCACGACGACGCGCACCTGACCGGGATACTCCATCTCTTCCTCGATCTGATGGGCGATATCGTGAGCCAGGACCGTGGACTGGGCATCGGAGATCTTGTCCGGCTGAACCATGACGTGGACCTCGCGACCGGCCTGCATGGCATAGGTACGCTCGACGCCGTCATGGGAGTTGGCGATCTCCTCGAGCTTCTCAAGGCGCTTGATGTAGTTCTCGGCAGACTCGCGACGGGCACCGGGGCGAGAAGCGGAGACAGCATCGGCGGCCTGCACCAGGACATCGAGCACCGTGTTGGGGTCGACATCGGCATGGTGAGCCTCGATAGCGTGGACGATAACGGGCTTCTCGCCATAACGGCGGGCAAGCTCGGCACCGATGACGGCATGCGGGCCCTCGACGTCGTGGTCGATTGCCTTGCCCAGGTCGTGCAGCAGGCCGGCGCGCTTGGCGGTCACAACGTCCAGGCCAAGCTCGGAAGCCATCACGCCGCACAGATCAGAGACCTCGAGGGAGTGCTGAAGCACGTTCTGACCAAACGAGGTACGGTAGCGCAGGGCACCAAGGGTCTTGACGATCTCGGGGTGCAGATCGTGGATGCCGGTATCGAAGGCAGCCTGCTCGCCAGCCTCGCGCACGCGCTGCTGAACCAGGTCGGCAGCCTTATGATACATCTCCTCGATGCGGGCAGGGTGAATGCGGCCGTCGGCGATGAGGTTCTCGAGGGCGACACGGGCGGTCTCGCGACGGACCGGGTCGAAGCTCGAAAGAACGACGGTCTCGGGCGTGTCGTCGATCACGAGGTTGACGCCGGAAACCTGCTCGAAGGTCCGGATGTTGCGACCCTCGCGACCGATGATACGGCCCTTGAGGTCATCAGAGGGAATGTGCACGGAGGTAACGGTGACCTCGGCAGTGTGGTCGGCAGCGCAGCGCTGAATCGCCAGGGACAGAATCTCCTGGGCGGTCTTGTGGCACTCGGCGCGAACCTGCTGCTCGGACTCGCGAATGATCGTGGCGGCCTCGTGGGTGACCTCGCCGCGAACCTTATCGAGGAGCTCCTTGTGGGCATCCTCGCGGGTAAGGTCGGCGATACGCTCGAGCTCGGAGGTCTGCTTTGCGCAGAGCTCCTCGAGCTCACGGGAGCGCTTCTCGACCTGACCGGCCTGACTGGACAGCTGATGCTCGCGCTTGTCGAGAGCGTCGTTGCGGCGATCAAGGGATTCCTCGCGCTGCATCACGCGGTTCTCGAGCGTACGAATCTCGCTCTTACGCTGCTTGTCCTCGGCCTCGGCGGCCTGCTTGTTCTTGATGATCTCCTCTTTAGCCTCGAGCAGAGCCTCTTTTTTGAGGGTCTCGGCCTGACGCTTTGCATCGCCGATCAGGGACTCAGCCTGTGCGTGTGCCGACTGGATCTTTTCGTCGGCCTCATGAAGACTACCCTGCTTGGCGGTGCGCATGTAGGCAATGGCGGCGATGGCACCTAAAACGATGCCAACGAGCGCTGCGATGATAGGCATGCTCACTCCTTTTTATGGATTCGTTACACAACAAAGCGAACCGTCCTTACGAACGGCTCGCGACATTTGAGTAATATGGGCGCAGCTTATGCGGGTCGGATACAGATAAACATATAAACAAACTCATCACAGATGAGCACATATCACAAAGCAAATGACAGTGTTTATCGTACGTTGAACCACAACAACTGTCAAATAAATGGCCCCAGTACGGCGGCTAAAACGCGGTGAACGGCAGGACCACAAAACGCATACGCCTAAACCGCACATTCCTCGCATTCGGCATCGAGACGTGCCTTAACGGCATCGGTGGCGATGTGATACGAGAAGCCCTTGCCCATCAAAAACCGAACCAGTTTTTCGAATCCGCGCGTCTCTGGAACACGCCGCTTGGCGAGCAGGGCTGACGCACGCGCCAAATCGTCTTCGACGGCAAAATAATCCTCGGGATAACCGGGAATGTCATCGAGCACAACATGACGTCGCTTGAGCTCGGTCTCGATTTTGCGCTGTCCCCAACCGCGCCGCTTGCGTTCCTCGATAAAGTACGAGCAAAAGCGGTTCTCGTCTAAAAAGCGATACTCGGTGGCGCGCTCGACGGCGAAATCAATCGCGGGCTGGCGAAAGCCGTAGCGAGCCAACTTGTCACGGACCTCACCCGTCGCATGGTCGCGGCGCGATAACATCTCGGTCACCATGGTAAGTGCACATTTACGCTCGATGAGCTGCACCGCCTCACGAAAGTTGTCCCAATCACAGGGAAGATCGGGGCGGTTTTTGACATACAGCCGCGCGACCCGCACGGGAATCCAAATGGACCGCTCAAAACCGCCCTCAAGCTCACAATCGATATGTGCGCAAGGCTTTTTGGACGCATACCCGCTCGAGAACGAGGAGGCCGCCTTCTTATCGGGAAAGACGACCGTGGCCTCGGTCACCGTATACGACATGAGCGTAACCGCTACTCGTCGTCATCATCGAGCATGGCGGAACCATCGATGGCGTAAAGCTCGTCAAACTCCTCAGGCGCAGGCTGATCGGTCAGCTCGACCTCGGACGGAGCATCGTCATCAAACTCAAGCCCGCAGGCAAGGCGGACCTTATGCTCAATCTCATCGGCGCAATCGGGGTGTTCGCGCAGGAAAGCCTTGGCGGCCTCGCGACCGTTGCCGAGCTTGTCCTCGCCATAGGCAAACCAGGAGCCCATCTTCTTGCAGATGCCGCACTCGACAGCCATGTCCAGAATCGAGCCCTCCTTAGAGATGCCCGTACCGTACATGATGTCGAACTCAGCAGAACGGAACGGAGCTGCCACCTTGTTCTTAACGACCTTAGCGCGCACGCGGTTACCGATAACCTCGTCCTTAAGCTTAATGCTGTCGATACGGCGAATGTCGATACGCACCGAAGAGAAGAACTTAAGGGCGCGACCGCCCGTCGTGGTCTCGGGGTTGCCGAACATGACGCCGATCTTCTCACGCAGCTGGTTAATGAAGATGCACGTCGTGTTGGACTTAGACAGCGAGCCGGCGAGCTTGCGGAGCGCCTGGCTCATCAGGCGAGCTTGCAAGCCGACCGTGGTATCGCCGATCTCTCCCTCGATCTCGGCACGCGGGGTCAGCGCGGCGACGGAGTCGACGACGATAGCATCGATGGCGCCGGAACGCACAAGCATGTCAACGATTTCGAGCGCCTGCTCGCCCGTATCGGGCTGAGAAATGAGCACCTCGTCGATATCCACGCCGATACGCGCGGCATACGTGGGATCGAGCGCATGCTCGGCATCGATAAATGCCACAACGCCACCCATTGCCTGGGCCTCGGCCAGGATCTCAAGCGAAAGCGTCGTCTTACCGGAGGACTCAGGACCGTAAATCTCGACGATACGGCCGCGCGGCACGCCGCCGATACCCAGCGCGACATCGAGGGCCAGAGCGCCCGTGGGAATGGCCTCGACCTCGAGCTCGGGGCCACCGTCGCCGTACCTCATGATGGAACCCTGGCCGAATTTCTTCTCGATCTCGGCCTTGGTGGTGGCGATCATCTCATCGCGCTCTTTACCCGTCGTGCGAGCATGAACGGTACGTACGGGACCTGAATTCTTGGCCATGAATAGCCCTCCTCTTAACAACCTGCATCGATAATAAACGAACGGCTGTTCGTGGTCAACCGTTCAGGCCAATCATATGCAGGCGGTCTTTCCAAAACCCAACCAAACGCCGACCAAACACTGACCAAATGCTTGACCACAAAGGACCAAATATGAACAAGGCAGGCAAAAATACATCTACAACCAGCACAAACGCCAAATGAGCCTAAGGTCCCTATCTCCACAATTAAGGGGCTCGGAGGCCCCTTAAAACACGTCTATTCCATAGAGTTGAGCACAAGGGCAATGCGACCCAATGCCTCCGTGACCGCATGGGCACGAACACACGAACGGTCGCCCTCATAGTGGCAGCGCACAGAGTCCACGACCGGCACGCCCCCATCGGCGGAACGATGCGCCCAGCCAATATAGAAAGTGCCCGCCGGATCGTCCTCAGTGCCACCGCCGGGGCCGGCATAACCCGTTGCGCTCACTGCAATATCGCTCTGGTACAGCTCCAGCGAACCCACCGCCATCTCGCGCGCGGTCTGATGCGACACCGCGGTATAGCGGTCGAGCGTCTCCTGCTCAACACCAAGAACACGATGCTTAATCTCATCGCAATAGGTCACCGCACCGCCACGCAGCACCGCCGAGGCGCCCGGGATATCGGCAATCGTCGAGGCGATCATACCCGCCGTCAGCGACTCAGCCGTCGAAACCGTCACGCCCCGAGCGCTCGCGCGCTCGACAATATCACGCGCCAGCTCCTCGTTATGTGCGGAAATCTGCTCAAAAGAGTCCGTCATACCCACTAGGACCTAGACCGAAAAGACGATCTTGCGGCAGTTCCAGAAGTACTGGGCGCCCGAGATAACGGTCAGGACAACGGCAACGGCGTACAGGAAGCGCGACACCGAGTAGATGCCGAGCGTCAGCGCCACCGGGCCAAGGTGCAAGCCGGCCATAGCAAAAACGCACAGGTAACCGCAAATGGAGACCATCGTGGTTGCCGTCTTGTACTTGCCGAGCTTATCGGCCGCAACGACCACACCGGCCGCACTCGCGACCATGCGAAGGGCGCTCACCAGCAGCTCGCGGAACAGGATAATGAACACGGACCACACGGTCACCATACCAAAATCCAAGAACAGCAGCAGGGCCGAGAACACGAGCAGCTTATCGGCGATGGGGTCCAAGAATTTACCGAAGTCGGTGATCTCGTTGCGCGAACGCGCCAGATAACCGTCGACCTTATCGGTGCACGACAGGATCACATACAGAATGAAGGCAGCGGCGGCGAGCGGGCCGTCGAAGGTGCTCCAATCCGTACCGGCAACACTCGTGTGAGAAAGCGCCGACACGATCATGAACACCGGGATAAAGACGATGCGAACGCACGTCACGATGTTGGCGGGCGTCCAGACACTCGTCAGTTCCTTATTGCTCTCGTTAGCCACGACGCTCTCCTACTCCACAACATGACCGATAAGCTCATAGCAGAAGCTATCGGTAAACTCGACGGTCAGAATATCGCCCACGGACGCCTCGCTGGCGTCCAGATGCACCGCGCCATCGGAATCGGGCGCCTGGAACCAGGCATGGCCGATCAGCTCGGCGCCATCCTCGGTCTCTTCGATACCGTCGACGATCACCTGGGCGCGCTCGCCCACATGTGCGGCGGTGGCGGCAAAACCGAGCGACTCGGCCAGGTCCATGGCCTCCTGGGCGCGCTCGAGCTTGACCTCTTCGTCGACCTGGCCCTCCATCTTAGCGGCCAGGCTGCCCTCCTCCTGCGAGTAGGCAAAGACGCTCGTGTAGTCAAAGCCGACGGTGTCCATAAAGTCGATAAGGTCGCGGAACTCGTCGTCGGTCTCGGTCGGGAAGCCGACCATGGCCGTGGAACGGATCACGATGCCGGGGATACGCTCACGCAGATCGCGGAACAGGTCCTCGAGCTCCTGGCGCGAACCAGAACGGCGCATAGCCTTAAGGATGCGCGCGTCGCAGTGCTGCACGGGGATATCGATATAGGGCAGCACCTCGGGCGTATCGCGAATCGTCTCGATGAGTTCGTCAGTCATGCCCTCGGGCTGCAGATAGAGCACGCGGACCCAGACGTTGTGCGGGCGCACGGCCTCGGCGACGGCACGCAGCAGCTGCGCCAGATTGCGCGGCGAGCCATCGGCGACGTCCTCGTCGGCAAAGTCGGTACCCCAGATGCCCGTGTCCTGGCCGATCAGCACGATCTCGCGCACACCGCCGGAAACCAGGTCGCGCACCTCGGAGATGATGCTCTCGGCATTGCGCGAATGATAGCGGCCGCGGATGTAGGGAATCATGCAGAAGCTGCAGAAGCGGTTGCAGCCATCGGAAATCTTGACGTAAGCGACAGCACCCTCGACGGTACGTTTGACCTGCGGGATATAGGCTGCAATCTCACGCTCGACACCCAGCACGCCATCGATGACCGCCACGATGCCATCTTCCTCGTCGGCCTTCACAAAGGCAGCGACCTCGGGCAGCTCGTCAGGCAGGTCATCGCCATAGCGCGACGGCACGCAGCCGCACATGACGATGGGACAAGAACGAACGCCGTCCTGAACCTCGTTGGCGAGCTCGAGCGTGGTCTCGATGCTCTCGGACGTTGCGGAGGCGAGGAACGAGCAAGTATTGACGATGGCGATATCGGCATCCTGCGGGTCGAATGCCTCCTCGTAGCCCGCGGCGGTCAAAAGAGAACGCATGCGGTCGGTGTCAACCTCGTTCTTAGCGCACCCGAGGGTGATGTAGAGCACGGAGCCCAACGGTGTATCCATGTTGGAGAGCGGTCCTTTCGATTGATATTAGCGGTAGTTGGTGAACTGCAGCGGCTGGCCGTAGTCCTGGTCGCGCAGGAACTGAATCACGGTCTGCAACGCGTCCTTCGAAGCAGAGGAAACACGCAGTTTGTCGGCCTCGATGGTCACCTTGACCTTGAGCTTTTGATCCTTGATGTCCTTGTTGATCTTCTTGGCGGTCGCCTGGTCGATACCCTCGACGATATGGCCGAGCACGCGCACGGTGCCACCCGATGCCGCCTGCGGAGCATCCCACGAGACAGCCTTGAGGTCGATGCCGCGCTTGATGAGCTTGGAGCTCAGCACGTCAACAATCTGTTTGGAGACAAAGTCGGCCGGGGCGTTGATCGTAAAGAGCTTGTCGCCCTTCGAAAGCTCGATCGTGGCGCCGGAATCCTTAAGGTCATAGCGCTGGGAAATCTCGCGCGTGGTCTGCTGGAAGGCGTTGTCGACCTCTTGCATGTTGACCTCGGACACGACGTCGAAGCTGGAATCTTTAGCCATGATGTTTCCTTTCGCGTACGAGCGGCCTAGTAGCTATCGTACGAATTGTCGGTAGAATCGGTGGGTGTCTGACCGTCAGTTGCGGTATCGGCGCCATCCGTGGACTGGGCATCGGTACCGTCGGTGGCATCGGTACCATCGGTGGTGTCGGTACCATCAGAACTTTCACCATTCTCGGAATCAGACGTCTCCTTCTTGGGAACGGTGATCGTCACACGCGCCACGCCCGAGGTCTTGGTATCGTAACGAACCTTTTCACCGTTCTTGGTAACGGTGACATCGGAAGGCTTGGACGTGGTGATCTCGATCGAAGACTCGGGCGTGTACTCCTGCTCAAAGGGGCCAGTCGCCTGGGCGCCATAGACCGACTTGCCGTCAACCTTGACCTCAATCCACGCGGTCTTTCCCTTGGCAACGGAGACTTTGACCTTCGTGACCTCGTTCTCTTCCTTCTTGGCCGTCGTCTTGGTAGCGTCCGAATCAGTCGACTCATCCGTCGCCTCATCGGTGTCTTCGTCCTCGTCGACCGTTTCGGACTTCTTAGAAGACTTCTTGGTCGTCGTCTTGGTAGCAGCGGGTGTCTCGGGCGTGGTCTCGGGCGTCGAAGATGCGCAGCCGCGCAGAAGCACCACGATGAGCACAATCAGCAGCAACACCACGGCACCGATGCCGGCGTAGACGATACGCGGATCGAGCCCGTTGTTTTGAGGAGTACGGGATCCGCCGCGTCCATGACCGGAACTGCTGCGGCCGCCTCCCTGAGGCATACGGCCGCGATTGCTATCGGAACGGCCACGATAGCCGCCCTGGCCCTGAAGGCTGCGCTGACCCGAGCGGAGCGCAAGCTCACCGCGGCCTTGATAGCCACGCTGGCCCGAACGCGAAGCCGAAGAGCGCTGGCCATACGGCTGTGATTGAGAGCGAAGACGCGGCGTTACCTGCGTGGTATCGGCATCCGCATAGCCACCGCGAGAGCGTCCCGTAGAGGCACCACGGTAACCGCGATCGGAATAGCCGCCGTCGCCGTAGCCGGCACGAGGGTCACGCGCCACGCCGCGGGCAGCGGGAAGCGCACGGTCCTCAGGCATCGGCGTACTGCGGAACCGGTCACGCTGTGAGCGAATCTCCTCGCCCGAACCCGTCTCGGTAATATAACCGGCCTGCTGAGGACGCTGTCCATAGCGGGTCGAACGACCGCCCTGAACCATCAGGAAGCGCCCGTTATCGACCGAGGAACGCGAATTGACGTAGCCGGCGGCGTCCTGAAAACGACCGCCCTGCTGAGACGTCTCGCGTTCGTATGCCATCAGGTCGTCAAAGTAGGCATTGACGACCTCGCGCGGATTGAGGCCCAAAAAGCGAGCATAGCTTGAAATCATGCCCTGCGCATAGCCGCGCGGCGGCATCGAAGCAAAGTTACCGGTCTCGAAAAACTCGATGATCTGCGGCCTGATTTTGATGGTGTTGGCGACCTGCTGAATGGAAAGGCCCATTCGGCGACGCTGCTCGAGCAGCATGTCACCAAAGCGTGCAGCCATCAGAATCCTCCAAACTCACGATCTTCACGTGCCATCTCGGCGTCGACAGACTCCAGCGCGGCAAGCCCCTCCTCGTCCAACAGGACCTCGCGCGGCTTGGAACCGTCGGGCGGGCCGACGACACCCTTTTCTTCCAGCATGTCCATAATACGCCCGGCACGCGCATAGCCAACCTTCAGACGACGTTGCAGGCCAGATGTGGAGCCAAGCTGCGATTCCACCACAATATGGGCGGCTTCCCAAATGAGCGGATCATCGTCTTGCGGCTCGGCGACTCCAGTGCGGACAATGCCGCCGCCACCCGCCATGGACATGGAAGCGGGCGCCACGGCAGACAGGATCTCCTCGTGGTAGTCTGGCTCACTCTGCGACTTGACGAACTCGACAATCTCGTTGATCTCATCATCCGAGACAAAGCAGCCCTGGATACGGCGGGGCTTGCCCCAGTCGACCTTGGAGAACAGCATGTCGCCCAAACCGGTGAGCTTTTCGGCACCCATCTGGTCGATGATGACGCGCGAGTCGATGCCCGTGGCGACGTTAAAGGCGATGCGGTTGGTGATGTTGGCCTTGATGAGGCCCGTCACCACGTTGGAGCTCGGGCGCTGCGTGGCCACGATAAGGTGGATACCGGCGGCACGGCCCAGCTGAGCAATACGCACGATCGAGGCCTCGACATCCTTACCGGCGACCATCATCAGGTCCGAGAGCTCGTCAATGATGATGACCAAGTAGGGCATCTTTAGCGGCGGGTTGTCGTAATGCTCAAACTCGCCGGCGGCCTGCTTTTCGTTATAGGTCGAAATCTTACGAACGTTAAGGCGCTCGAAGACCTTCAGGCGACGCTCCATCTCGGACACGGCCCATTGCAGAGCGCTCGCGGCCTGCTTGGGCTCGGTCACCACTGGGACATAGAGATGCGGGAGACCGTTATAGCCCGCAAGCTCGACGCGCTTGGGGTCGACCATGATCAGGCGAACGTCCTCGGGAAGGGCGCGCATGAGCAGGGTCGTGATGATGGAATTGATCATCACCGACTTACCAGAACCGGTCGTACCGGCAATAAGCAGGTGGGGCATCTTTGCAAGGTCGGCGACGACCGGCGTACCCTCGGCATCGCGACCGATGGCCAGCTCGAGCGGACCGCCCTTCACATAGGGAAGCACGTCGCCCAGGTTGACATTCTGGCGCTTGCGGTTGGGAATCTCGATGCCCACGAGCGAGGTGCCGGGGATCGGGGCAAAGATACGCACCGACTGGGCAGCGAGCGAAAGCGCGATATCGTCCTCGAGGCTCGAAATCTTGCTCACGCGCTCGCCCTCGCCAGGTTGCAGCTTAAAGGTCGTCACCGTGGGGCCGGCGATCCAGCCGACCACGCGGGCACTGCGGCCAAACTCAAGCAAGGTGGACTGCAGTGACTCAGCGGTCTGCTCCAGCTCCTTGTCCGGAGACGCGGAGGACGCCGACTGAGGATTGGCATGCAGGATCTCGAGCGGCGGAAGCTTGAGGCCGTCCTCTTCTTCGCCCTCGTTATCTGCGCCGCCGTCCGCTCCCCCATCGCTAGCCGCAGCCGATTCGACAGCACTCGAGGCAGGCGCATCGGCAACCTTGGGATGCTTCAAGAAGTCGGGAATCTGAGGTGCTGCCGAGACAGGATTCACGGCAAACGGCGGCTCGGACTCGTCAATCTTATCGGGATCGTCTTCCATCGAAAGCTGGCCGGTTACCTGGTCGCGCTTGGCATGGCGACGCGGCAGCAAAGTTGTCTTTGCGGTCTCAATCGGAGCCTCGTCGTCCTCGTCATCGCCCTCGGTGAGCTCAATCTCGCTATCGGACCAAGTCGGGTCAGGCTGACTCGTATTGAGCTTAGGCGCAGCCTTGCTCTTCTTGGCATGACGGCGCGGCAGCAGCGTTGTCTTAGCGCGCTCAGCTTCCACGGCATCGGACACGTCGACAAACGGATCCTCGTCCTCGTCGTCATCGTCCAAAACCGGGTCCACATCGTTACCCATGACCGTGGTCACGGCAGCATCGGAGCCCTTTTGACGAAGAATGCTCAGGTGCGGACGGGCAACGCCGGGCACCGACAGGGCTTCGTCGTCACCCCACGGGCTGGCGTTGACATCGGCACGACGGCGCTCGGCAAAATCGGCCGCACGGTCGCGAGCAGAGCGCAAAACGCCACCCACCGAAAAGCCGATGATGACCAGGCCCACGACGACAAGGCCCAACAGGACTACCATCGCGATAGGCTTACCCAGGGCATTCTGCAGCGCACTCGCAATAAACGCACCGATGTAGCCACCCGAGGCGGACAGATTTTGCGGCGTGAACATAAGGTCGCACGAGACGCTCGTACCCGGCACCATCAGCGACAGAATGGAGACGACGGCGATAAAGACCACGGCGCCGCCCGCAACAGATCGCGCGTTGAGCGGCGAGTCCTCGCCTAAAAAGAGCGTGGCGGCAAACAGCAAAATGACGATCGGCAGCACGTAGGCGCCCAGACCAAAGCCCAGGTGGTAGAAACCGGCAACCGCAGCCGTAACGGGCGCAGTCGCCGGCGAAATCACGGCAATGAAGGACGCAATAGCCAAAACGGCGATGACCACGCCGGCAATATCGCGGTTGGCCGAGGGCTCGACCAGGGGCTCAAAATCGTCGAAGTCGGCCTCGTGGCCCTTATTGGCACGCAGATGGGAACCGGCACCCTTAGCAGATGCCGGTTGGTTGTTGGCTTTATTGCCTTTGGCGTTTTGTGCAGATCCGCGCGCCAAACTAAACCTCCATGACGACCGGGATGATCATCGGACGGGTGCGCGTACGGCTCCAGATAAAGTTGGAGAGCGAGTCGCGCACGGCCTTGCGAATGGCATCGGAACCGCTGCTCGTAAAGCTAAACTTGCCCTTCTCGATCGTCTTCATGATGGACGCGGAGGCATCCTCAGAGAACTGGTCGTCGATGGCAAACGAGACACCGCGGCCCGAGAACTCGATAGCCTCAATCTTCTTGTGCTTGAGAGAGACGATGGCAACAGCGGTAACCATACCGTCGTTGGCGAGCTTCTGGCGATCGCGCAAGACGATGGGGTCGGTATCGCCGATACGCAGGCCGTCGACGTAGACGACGCCGGACTCGACGGGCGTACCGCGCTTGACGATACCGCCGCGCATCTCGAGCGTGTCGCCGTTATCGAGGATAAAGATATGATCGTCCTTGATGCCCATCTTGCGGGCCAGCTGGGCATGGGCGCGCAGATGCACGGCTTCACCGTGAACCGGCATAAAGTACGTGGGCTTGGCCATGGCCATCAGGAGCTTGAGCTCCTCCTGGCTACCGTGGCCCGAGACGTGGACAAGAGCGCGGTTCTTATCCCACACGTCGCAACCGAGCTTGGCCAGGCTGTTGACGACCTGCTGGACGGCCTTCTCGTTGCCGGGAACAGGAGTTGCCGAGAGGATGACGGTATCGCCCTCGTGGATAGAGAGCGTCTTGTGCTCTCCGTTGGCCATGCGGGACAGGGCCGACAGCGGCTCGCCCTGCGAACCGGTGCACATGACGACGATCTTGTCGTCGGGCAGGTTATCAATGTCGAAGGCATCGATGATATCGGCATCGTCGATGTTGAGGTAGCCCAGCTCACGCGCCACGCGGGTGTTCGTGAGCATGGAGCGACCGGTCACAACGACCTTACGGCCGCACTTGCGGGCGGCATCGCAAATCTGCTGCAGGCGATGGATGTGGCTCGAGAACGACGCGACGAACACGCGACCCGGCGCGTTCTTGATGGCGTGCAGCAGGTTGGGACCAACCTCGGCCTCGGACTTGGTAAAGCCGGGAACAGTGGCATTGGTGGAGTCGGAAAGCAGCAGGTCGATACCCTGCTTGGCAAAGCGGCTGATAGCGGCATAGTCGGGCGTGACGCCGTCGATGGGCGTCTGGTCGAGCTTAAAGTCGCCGGTGTGCATAACGGTACCCTGGTTGGTGCGGATGAACACGCCCAGAGCGCCGGGAATGGAGTGCGTCATCGAGAAGAAGTCGAGCGAGATGCCGCCGAGGTTGACATGGCTGCCGCCCTTGACCTCGCGGAACTTGGGTGCGCGGATGCGGAACTCAGAAAGCTTGCCCTCGATAAAGCCAAGCGTCAGCTTGCTCGAAAAGATGGGCACCTTATTGTTGAGGTCCTGAAGCAGATACGGAAGCGAACCGGTGTGGTCCTCGTGGCCGTGGGTGACGACGATACCGCGGAGCTTCTCCTCGTTCTCCAGAACATAGGTGTAGTCGGGAAGCACCAGATCGATACCGGGCTGGGAGTCATCCGGGAACATGAGGCCGGCGTCGACGAGCACCATGTCGTCGCCGCACTCGAAGACCGTCATGTTCTTGCCGATGCCGTCAAGGCCGCCGAGCGGGATGATCTTCAAGGGAGATGATTTTTTAGCTGCCATAGGTGAGTGTTGTTTCCTTTCTTCGAAACGGGTCTGGAACAACCGACGGGGCGCTTCTGGCAAACCGACCGCCGGGAACGTACAAACATGCATCACAGAGTCGATGCAATAACCACAGTATGATACCCATTTGCACAACAACAGACCACCCATGCATCAAAGCCCCATCTGAACCGGTCTATCCTGCCGGTCTGGGCCCATCGGGGGCCGGGGCGGGTTAAGTTTGCTGCTCTACAGTCCTGCGCAAGATGGAAAGCACATTAAGTGCTTTCCTTTGCGTGCGGAACTCGCGACAAACTTAACTCGCCTCGGCCCCCGATGGCCCCAGACCTGCCAAATAGGAACAGGTTTATTTTGGGCGGTTTTATCTGGGAAGATGCCAAGAGCACGGCTATCGACAATTCAGAGAATAAGAAAACTGAATAGACAATCTGACAAAATCGCAAGCAGCACCCACCAGCCCTTTTGCTATTCCCGGC
>CAJMHR010000026.1 GCA_905213265.1 uncultured Collinsella sp. | reverse complement strand
ATTCTAGGCGATGGCCCTCCCTTGCTTCTTACACCACGACTGTGCGCGCTACCGTTTCTCATCAGCATTGCCCATCTTTCGAGTCGAAATTCAAATCCAGTTTCTTATCGCATGCCAAAATCAAATCCTGATCGTGGCTTACAACAAGAATTAGCTGATTAAAGGGGTTTCGAGAGACATACTCCGTGAACTCCCGACGGCTTTCTTCGTCTAAATCATTCGTCGGCTCGTCAAACACAAGCACTTCCGGTTGCCTGCAAAGTGCTGAGATTATCCTTAGCTTCCGATACTCTCCACCAGAAAGGTCCCTACAATTCTTACCTTTTAACGATTCGACGGTTCGGCAGAAACTCGGCACAAGCTCGCAGAGATGCTCGCCCGTTCCCCGAATCGATGCCCTCTCAAGATAGTGTTCCACCGTTTCATTCGGAATAAAGAGCTTTTGCGGGCACACCGCAAACAGGTCATGTCGGATCGTCTCCATATCGAGCTCTTCATATGGCACCGACCCCAAAGTCCGATGCCCCCCAGCAGAATATAGTCCAAGAAGCACCTTCAGAAACGTGCTTTTGCCGCATCCGTTCGGCCCGGTAATGGCATAGGTTTTCCCCCTCTCGACCTCCACGGAGAGATCGCGGTACAAGTAGGACTTTTCCGCATATCGGTACGCGATGTTGGACAACGATATGCTCTCCACGTGCCCAACCGAGATGGTGCCGCGGTCCTCGGCGCCTTCCGACAGAGCCTCCAATCGGTCGAACGAGGCCCTCGCGTCCTGATATGATTTGAAATAATTCAAATAATATTTGAAGCATCCGAACGCCATCGAGTAATACGAGTTCACCATTGTGAACTCGCCAATGCTCATTCTTCCGCTTAATATTTCCATTCCGGAGATCACAAGCAACGCTCCCCGGAACACAGATGAGATCAGGCCGTCGCTCGAGGTGGCCAGATTCGAGACCCTACTTGCTTTCATGTAAATCGGGTAGTACCCCTCGAATATCCCCTTGAGCGTACGGGCACTCTGGTCATATGCCCCATCGCACTTAATGTCAAACAACTGCGACAGCTCGCCGCTCACGGATGCGAACAGCTTGCTCAACCCCTCTTTGTTCGCAAGCGAACTGTTGTACAGCGGCTTTTTCAACACCCTAAATAAAATGAAGTATGCCCCAAGCGAACATGTACTTAACGCCAGAAACACCGGGTTAATTGAAAACAGAATGATGAAAATAAACACAATCAGAACGATGTTAAGCCCGATTGTCAGGAAGTTGTTCACGACAAACGATGACACCGCATTCGAATCCGCATACACCCTCTGCGTTGTATAGGATGAATCCGCCTGCTCCCCCTTTTCCAAGGGCCCTCGTTCAAACGACTCACACGTGGCCCCCATCAGTCTCGTAGTCATCTCCAAAATGACGCGCGATACGTTCACGCCCATCGCATACGACATGAAGGATGCCGATATCCCTATGCTGGCAACAAAGGCTGCAAACCATACGACGCGAGATGGATCCCTATTCGTCACGAGAAAATCTACAAACCCACCGTTTAAGGCGGGCATGACGCACGAGTGAGCATAATTCACCGACATGAGAATCACGAAAAGCCGCGACCCTTTACAGCGAAATAACTCGTTAACCGTCTTCTTAAACATGCCAGCCCCCATCAAGCGACCTTTTATCCAAAACTGAATTAGTTCGCCGCTTAATCGCTCCCATACACTCCTTATTGTTAATCCTCGCAAAACACTATCGCGGGTTGCGATGCCCAGGATTCCGTTTCGCCTTGATATACATACGAATAGACTCCCTATTTACATAGGCAAGTGCGGCGATTATTACGGCAGCCACCATCAGACCGAAAATCGCCCTTTTGTCCGGAAAAAGGGACGAAAAAAGGAGACATATTGCGGAGAAAACTATAACCGCCCCCACCGCTCGGTTTGTGCCTAGAGACTCGGCCGTCCGCTTTTCCTCCTCTAAACGCCCTCCCGATAGCGATGACATTCCAGCAAGCAATCCCGTGAGCTTGCCTCGATACATCATTATTCCGAACACCAGCAGCAGGCATGACCCCACCATTGGAACCACAACGTCCGACATCGCCATCACTCCAGTCCATTCCTTGTCATCGAATCCTTGCGGCGGCTCAGCACATCTGGCGTCAAATGCAACCTCGTGTCAAACGGACTGCTCGCAAGCTCAATTACTTTGCATGAGCTCGAACATACCGGTTTAAACGGCATACAGTTTAGCCTCGATGGCCTACGTGATTCTCATGAACATATGCGGGGGTTCCCGGGGCTATACGACCGGGTACTAGACGCCATCGATATCACGCTGAACGAAACTTCGCTGCACCTTTCGATTGCCTTTTGTCCAACATCATTTAATGTCGACGATTTCAAACCAGTTTGCACGATGCTCCGGGACAAGCTGAAATCGTCGAGCAGGACCGACCGAATTGACCTTCGAGTTCAGCCACTTATGCTCCTCGGCAGAGCCCGAAAAAACCGCACAATTCGCCCTTCAAATAATCAATACCGTCGGTTGGTCAACACGATCAACGACCTTCGATACGATCCAGGCTATCGAGGCTACTTCATGTTTGAGTGGGGCGACCCCATCGACCACTTGGTCAGATTCCCCCAGCTGCAGATGCAATTTGACCAAGTGGCCATCCACGCCAATGGCGATATCGTCGTATCCCCCTATATACCTCTCATCATTGGAAACGTTCGCAAACACAGTCTTCAGGAATACTACGATGCCGGAATGGCAACCGTTTGGGATAAACCCGTTATTACCGCGTTGGCCAATCGCATGCACTCGATTGACGAGATGGAAGAGATCTCATCGTTGATTGCAGACATCAATATGGACGGCGACCTCTATATCGACCTAATCGATGACGATCTAGGCGACCTGAGCGTCCTGTCCCAACTCTAAGGAGATGTTCCCATGTACGAGACCCCAGAAGTAGAGAAGATGGATTCCAAAACCGGCCCCATTCCCGTTGTAGTCAACTTCGCAGCCGTCGTGGATAACGTAGTTGCAGCCGTCTACGATGCCGTCGTTGCGGCCTACGCATTCTGGTACTCGGCAGATAACGACGGCACCGGGGCAAGTACGGCACAAAACTAGTCGCCAACCCATCGAGCAATCACCTCGCCTATCGCTGCATGCGATTGACTGCGCAGCCCTAGCCAACGCCCAGAGCGCCTTGAAGAGCTGCTTGTAAAATTCGCTCATTCAACAACGCGATCTCTTCACCAATCTCGGCCGGCCCGACAGAACTGCACACCAGTCGGACCGGCCAGACCCATAAAACGCTGCGTCCCGTCCACACCACACCTCACGAAACTCGCACTGCCACCACATGGGCGATTCGCGCCTCGATGTTGCGGCGCGATACTATCACGAATAGTCCCCGTCCAACAAGGCTATCCCTTCCACAGGCGTTTCAACTGTCAGTGGTAGCATTAAACTGAACGGTGAAAAATACACTAACACTAACAGCGGAGATGACGACGTCGATGCCCTTCATGCAGCTGAGCACGTCCATCGTCGGCTTCCATCGGGGCTGTTCCGACTGGGACTCCACCTTGGATTCCAGGTCCTTCTTCTCGTCTACCGCCCGCTTGACGCGCTCCTTATAGCAGTCGAGGGCCTGCTGGGCCGTGGGGTCGGCCATCTCCGCGGCTTCGATCCAGGCCCAGTGCGCCCTGGTCCACGTCCCGAGCCTCCTTCTCTGGTCGTCTCCGCCGGGGTGGCACTGCCCATTCCTGGGCAGGTACTTGGAGAGGCGCTGCTTGACGGTAACACGGTAACCTCTCCCGGGCATCGGCAGGGGCCTGGGAGAGGTCCCTGGCGCCCTCGCACTCGCAGTCGGGGACGTGGACCTCGACGATTTCGTGCAGTGCGAGCTGCTTGGCCGAAAACTCGGCGTCGCGCTTGTCGGTCTTGCGTCGCTTGTCGGCCGCGGGCCTCTGCATCTTGGAGACCGCGCCGATGACGCAGTCCACGCCGAGGCAGCGCGGCTCCCTGCAGAAGGGAAAGCCGGTGACGCCGGACTCGTAGACTGCCCCGGGCGACTCGATAGAAAGGATCGAGTCGGCGACGGAGGCGGGGTCGTAGGAGAAGGGGCTTCCCGCCGATCTCGCCCGTGAACGGATTGAAGGCGCATCCTTTGATGCTGCGGGCGTGCACCTCAAGGCCAATAGAGGCAACATGTGGCATTGTGAGCCAGTCTCGCATTGTGGCAACCTGGCTGGCTGCCGGATTTTAATGACGACGACCATTGTCAGCCTTGGCCCACGAATCAAAAGACGATACGAAGCAGGGGCTCACATTGTTCTGCTCATATCGTCTTTATGGCGCACTACCATTCACCGAAATTCGGCAACTTTTTCATTCTCTATATACATGTTTAAACAACATGTTCTACAATAGGGACAATAGAAATGGAAACTCGGGACGAGCCGTTTATCCATCTACGGCGCAGCCCCTTATTCAAAAGGACGGTGAGTGCATCCATGGAGCATGCAAGCGGTGTTCTCATGCCCATCTCGTCTCTGCCCGGACCGTATGGCATCGGCGGCTTTGGCTGGAACGCCTATGACTTTGTCGATTTCCTCGCCTCGTGCAAACAACATTATTGGCAGATTCTGCCCCTTACGACGACGAGCTATGGCGACTCGCCCTATCAGTCGTTCTCGGCC
Organism: uncultured Collinsella sp.; assembly: GCA_905213265.1. Taxonomy (GTDB): domain Bacteria; phylum Actinomycetota; class Coriobacteriia; order Coriobacteriales; family Coriobacteriaceae; genus Collinsella. Next base: position 26,739 of record CAJMHR010000026.1, on the reverse strand, counting down.
CGTGCGGGCAATCCCAATTTCATTGACTTTGCCGAGCTCATCGAGGCAGGTTACCTGGAGCAGCGCGATATCGACGGCGTGTACCTGGGCTCCGACCCCAGCAATGTCGACTATGGCGCCATCTTTGGTGGCCGTCGTCAGATTCTCGACCGCGCCGCCGAGCGCTTTGCCGCCGACAAGCCGGCCGACTTCGACGAGTTTGTCCAAACCAACGAAGACTGGCTCATCCCCTACTGCGAGTTCATGACCGTCAAGGAGGAGTGCGGTCTCAAGGCATTTTGGGAGTGGCCCGCAGAGCTCCGTACCCGCGGTGAGGCTTCTGCCAAGGTCTGCGCCGCCCATCCCGCGCGCATGCTCTACCACCAGATGACGCAGTACTTCTTCGATCGCCAGTGGAGCCGCCTCAAGGCCTATGCCAACGAGCGCGACATTCTCATCATCGGCGACCTGCCCATCTATGTCTCGCGTGACTCCGTCGAGATGTGGGCGACACCTGAGCTCTTTAAGATCGACGCCGCCGGCAATCCCGTGAGCGTCGCCGGCACGCCGCCCGACCAGTTCTCGGCCACCGGCCAGTACTGGGGCAACCCCATCTACGACTGGGACGCCATGGAGGCCGACGGCTTCTCCTGGTGGGAGGGCCGCATTCGCGCCGCCCTCGACATGTACGACGTCATCCGCCTGGATCACTTCCGCGGCTTCGAGGCCTATTGGGAGGTGCCGTTCTCCTCGCCTGATTCGTCCTACGGTTCGTGGACGCAGGGTCCCGGCCTCAAGCTCTTCAAGACACTCGAGGAAAAGCTCGGCACGCTGCCCATCATCGCCGAGGACCTGGGCTTCCTCACCCCCGGCGTCATCGATATGCGCGACAACTCGGGCTTCCCCGGCATGAAGATCCTGCAGTTTGCCTTTGAGGGCACCAACTCGTACTACCTGCCGCACAACTACATTGCCAACACCGTCGCCTACGTGGGCACCCACGACAACGAGACGGCACGCGGTTGGTTTGAGGGAACGGCCACCCCTCGTCAGCGCGAGCAGGCAGCCCTGTACACCCATCAGCAGGCCGGCGAACCCATGGCAGATGCACTCAATCGCACCATCGCCGCCAGCGTGAGCGACACGTGCATCTACACCATGCAGGACCTGCTCAACTTGGGCAACGAGGCGCGCATCAACACCCCTGCCACGCTGGGCGGCAACTGGACCTGGCGCATGCTCGACGGCGCCATCACCCGCGAGCTCGAGCACAAACTCACCGACTGGACCGAGACCTACTTCCGCATCCCGTCGGAAGCCAAAATCGAGCTTCCTCAATAGGAGCTACCGCGCCCGACCCCTCCCCACCGTGCGGACGCGCTTACTTTTCCCGCGCGAGGCCACCCCAATCCCCTCGCACGGGCTTCTTATGAATTGCAGACATGTAATCAACCCATCACAGGAGGAAACATGCCCCGTATCAATCTCGCAGAACTCGCCGAGCAGTCTTTTGGCATCTCGCTCGAGCAGCTCGATGACCGTCGCATTTACAAACTGCTCGTTAAGCTCGTGCAGGAGCGCTCAGCCGCCTGCCCGCTCAACAATAGCAAGAAAAAGCTCTATTACATCTCCGCCGAATTCTTGATCGGCAAGCTGCTCATCAACAACATGATCGACCTCGGTATCTATGGCGAGGTTAAGGACCAGCTCACCGCCGCGGGCCACGACCTCAATAAGATTGAGGAGTTTGAGGTCGAGCCGTCGCTCGGTAACGGCGGCCTGGGCCGCCTGGCCGCGTGCTTCCTGGATTCCATCGCCACGTTGGGCCTGACCGGCGACGGCGTGGGCCTCAACTATCACTACGGTCTGTTCCGTCAGCGCTTTGTCGACAACCAGCAGAAGGCCGTCCCCGACGAGTGGCTCGGTGAGCAGGACATCCTAGTCGACGATGACCGCTCCTACACCGTCGAGTTCGGCGATTTTGCCGTTACCTCCAAGCTCGTCAACATCGATGTGCCCGGTTACGACCAGCCCACCAAGAACCGCCTGCGCCTGTTCGACCTGGCGAGCGTCGACGACGGCCTGGTCCCCGGCAGCTCCATCGACTTCGACAAGACCGAGATCGCCAAGAACCTCACCTTGTTCCTCTACCCCGACGATTCCGACGAGCAGGGCCGCCTACTTCGCATCTATCAGGAGTACTTCATGGTGAGCAACGCCGCCCAGCTCCTGATCGACGAGGCCGTCGAGCGCGGCAGCAACCTGCACGATCTGGCCGACTACGCCGTGGTCCAAATTAACGACACGCACCCCACCATGGTCATCCCCGAGCTCATCCGCCTGCTCACCACCGAGCACGACATCGAGTTTGACGAGGCCGTGACCATCGTGCGCTCCATGGTCGCCTACACCAACCACACGATCCTTGCCGAGGCGCTCGAGAAGTGGCCGCTCGCCAGCCTGCAGAAGGTCTCCCCCGCCATCGCCGACATTATCGTCAAGCTCGATGAGATCGCGAAAGCCGAGCACGATGACCCGCGCGTCGCCATCATCGACGAGCACGACACCGTCCACATGGCCCACATGGACATCCACTTTGGCTTCTCCATCAACGGCGTAGCCGCCCTCCACACCAAGATCCTGGAGGACACCGAGCTTCATCCGTTCTACGAGATCTATCCCGAGAAGTTCTCCAACAAGACCAACGGCATCACCTTCCGCCGCTGGATCCATGGGGCCAACCCCGCGCTCGCCAGCCTGCTCGACGATGTGATCGGCACCGACTGGCGCAGCACCGGCGATCTGAGCAAACTCGCCAAGTTCGCCGACGACAAGGACGTTCTTGAGCGCCTGGCCGCCACCAAGGTCGAGGCTAAGGCCATCATGCGCCAGTTCATGGCGCTCGAGCAGGGCGTGACCATTCCCTCCAACGCTATCATCGATGTTCAGGTTAAGCGCATCCACGAGTACAAGCGCCAGCAGATGCTCGCGCTCTACATCATCTGGAAGTACCTCGATATCAAGAACGGCAACAGACCTAAGCACCCCGTCACCATCATCTTTGGCGGCAAGGCGGCGCCTGCCTACACTATCGCGCAGGACATCATCCATCTGATCCTGACGCTGTCGCAGTGGATTGCAAACGACCCCGACGTGGCTCCCTACCTGCAGGTTGTCATGATCGAGAACTACAACGTCACCGCCGCCGAGAGCGTGATCCCCGCCGCTGACATCTCCGAGCAGATCAGCCTGGCCTCCAAGGAGGCGAGCGGCACCTCCAACATGAAGTTCATGCTCAACGGCGCCCTAACCCTGTGCACGCTCGACGGTGCCAACGTGGAGATTGCCGAGCTCGTGGGCGACGAGAACATCTATACCTTTGGTGCCTCGTCCAAACAGGTCGAGCAGCTCTATGCCGACGGCACCTATGACGCCGGTGTGCTCTACCGCAAGCCCGGCATTAAACTGCTGGTGGACTTCATCACCAACCCGGCCTTTATGGCGACCGGCAATGCCGAGCGCCTGCAGCGCCTGCACGACGACATTAAGGGCAAGGACTGGTTTATGGCCCTGCTTGACATTGAGGAGTACATCCAGACCAAGGAGCGCGTGCTGGCCGACTACGAGGACCAGGACGCCTGGATGCGCAAGGCGCTCATCAATATCGCCAACGCCGGCACCTTCTCGTCCGACCGCACCATCTCCCAGTACAACGACGAGATCTGGCACCTGAGCTAGCTCATTCCCCTTACCCATTCTCTTGAGAAACGGAGTCGTGGCGACACGGCTCCGTTTTTTGTGCCCGCACGTTACCCTGTGACCCGACTCGACAAACAATCTCGATCTGTAACAACTACTCGGTAAAAACGGCCCCAGCTGTTACAGATTGAGACATACCGGCCCCTCCCTTTGGGTTTATCTCAATCTGTAACATCTGGTACCAAAAATTGGTTCTTCCTGTTACAGATCGAGACAAACGGAATCGTCCCGCAGCAATATCTCAATCTGAAACATCTAGCAGCTGAAATTCGCCTTTGGTGTTACAGATTTAGATGAAATGGTTAGCTAAGCGGAACCGTCTCGATCTGTAATATCTAACGTCCGAAATCGGCCCTACCTGTTACAGATCGAGACAAGCGACCGGTCAGACAATCCCAACACAAAGAAAGGCTCCCCTCTCGCCCAGTGGACGGGAGGGGAGCCTTATATGTGACCGCGGCAAAAGGATGGCAATACCGCAGTCGCCCAAAGGGAGGGCCTGGATGCACCGGGCCTAGATAAGGTTCTTGCCAGATACCTTATCGAAGAGATGGGTCGCGTTCTTCTCGAACTTGAACCAGATGGTGTCGCCAGCCTTGAGCGCGCCCTTGGCCTCGAGGTCGACGACGGGGATAATCAGAACAAACTGGCCGTCGGGAGCGGTCACGTGGACATGCTCGGTCGAGCCCATGAGCTCGGTCACCTCGACGGTGCCCTGGAGCGCACCCTCCTCGTCCTTGTCGGCAAGCAGGATCTGCTCGGGACGCACGCCGGCCGTAATCTCCTTCACGTCGCCGCCGTCCCAGTTGAGGGCAAGCTGAGCGCAAGTCTCGGGGGCGAGCGCCACGTTCATATCCTCGGTCTTGACGGTAAAGCCGTTGCCCGAGCGCACCAGCTGGGCATCGAAGAAGTTCATCTGCGGCACGCCGATAAAGCCGGCGACGAAGATGTTCGCGGGATGGTTGAAGACCTCCTGCGGGGTGGCGATCTGCTGGACGACGCCGTCCTTCATGACCACAATGCGATCGCCGAGGGTCATGGCCTCGGTCTGGTCGTGGGTGACGTAGATGAACGTGCCCTTGATCTCGTGGCGCAGCTTAATGAGCTCGGCACGCATCTGGTTACGAAGCTTGGCGTCCAGGTTGGACAGTGGCTCGTCCATCAGGAAGACCTTGGGGTCACGCACGATGGCGCGGCCGATAGCGACACGCTGGCGCTGGCCGCCCGAAAGCGCCTTGGGCTTACGGTCGAGGTACTCGGTAATGCCCAGAATCTCGGCAGCAGAGCGAACTTTGCGGTCGATCTCGTCCTTGGGGACCTTCTTGAGCTCGAGCGTAAACGCCATGTTCTCGTACACCGTCATATTGGGGTACAGAGCATAGCTCTGGAACACCATGGCGATGTCGCGGTCCTTGGGCGCCACGTCGTTGACGCGCTTGCCGTCGATGAGCACATCGCCCGAGGTGATGTCCTCCAGGCCGGCGACCATGCGCATCGTCGTGGACTTACCGCAGCCAGAGGGGCCAACGAGGACGACGAACTCCTGATCGTGAACGGTGAGGTTGAAGTCCTCTACAGCGAGCACACCGTCCTCGGTAACCTTGAGGTTGTGCTTCTTCTCCTCGGTCTTCTTCTTTTTGCCAAAGAAGCCCTTCTTTTTGGACTCGGTGTTGGGATACACCTTCTGAACATGTTTGAGAACGATCTCGGCCATGTCTTTACCTTTCGATATGCGGCGCCGCGCTGAGGGGCGCCGCAGAAACTTGCAAAACAGTTACGGCATCAGCCCTTGACGGCACCTGCCACCACGCCGTCGATGATGTACTTCTGGCAGAGGATGTACATGATAACGATGGGGATAACGACCATCATGATGCAGGCCATCATGGGGCCGAGCTCGACGTGGCCGTAGCCGCCGCGGAAGTACTGGATCAAGATAGGAATGGTCTTGTACTTGGTGGAGTCGAGCGTAAGGTAGGGCAGCAGATAGTCGTTCCAGACCCACATGGTCTCGAGGATGCCGACCGAAAGATAGGTGGGCTTCATGATGGGAAGGACGATCTTAAAGAACACCTGGACCGGGTTGCAGCCATCAATCATGGCCGCCTCCTCGATCTCGAGCGGGATGTTCTTTACAAAACCGGCGAACATAAAGACCGCCAGGCCCGCGCCAAAGCCGAGGTAGATAAAGCAGATGTTGAACGGCGTGTTGAAGCCGATGCGGTCCGCCAAATTGGACAGCGTGAACATGAGCATCTGGAACGGCACGACCATCGAGAACACGAACAGGTAATAGAAGAAGTTCGAGATCTTGTTGTTGACACGAACCACGTACCAAGCGCACATGGAGCAGCACACCAAGATCAGCACGACCGACGTGACCGTGATGATGAGCGAGTACATAAATGCCGAGGCAAAGCCCTGCTCGTTAAGGGCGTGCATGTAGTTTGCGAGGCCGTTGAACGTCTCGGGCGTGAGTAGATCGAATGCCGTTGTGGTGCTGATTGCGGTCGCTTTCTTAAAAGAATTAAGCGCAATCATGAACACGGGGTAGATCCACGCGAGCGACAGGATCGTAAAGAAAATCGAGAGCGCGCGGTTGATAACCTTATCGCGTTTCATTACTGCTGCACCTCCTTGGACCTCGTGGCCTTAAGCTGGATCATGGAGATGGCCACGACCAGGATGCAGAAGATAACCGCCTTGGCCTGACCAATGCCCTGCCATGCGATACCGGCACGCGAATAGAACGTGTTGTAGATGTTCAGGGCGAGCATCTCGGTGGAGTGCGCGGGGGCGCCGCCGGTAAGGGCGAGGTTCTGGTCGAACAGCTTAAAGCCGTTGGTGATGGACAGGAACAGGCAGATGGTGATGGTCGGCATCAGGTTAGGGATCTTAACCTTCCAAAACGTCTGCCATGCCGTGGCACCGTCGACCTTGGCGGCCTCGATGTAGTCGGACGGAATGGACTGCAGACCAGCGATGTAGATAATCATCATGTAGCCGACCTGCTGCCACAGGGTCAGGATGATAAGGCCCCAGAAGCCAGCAGCAGAGTTAAGGGCGATGAGCTGGGCGCCCAGGTTGGAGAGCAGGCAGTTGATCAGAATCTGCCAAATGTAGCCCAGCACGATGCCGCCGATCAGGTTAGGCATAAAGAAGATCGTACGGAAGATGTTGGTGCCTTTGAGCGCCTTGCGGGTGAGCGCCTGCGCAATGGCCAGGGCGATCACGTTGATGAGCACCGTCGACAGGAAGGCAAACGCCACGGTAAAGAAGAACGACGTGGAGAACTGCGGATCGGACAGCGCGCGCACGTAGTTCTCGATACCGACAAAGTGCGTGTTGTTGATGGTAATAAACTGGCAGAACGAGAGATAGAAACCCTGGATAAAGGGGATCACGAACCCGATCATAAACGCCAGACACGTGGGCAGCATAAAGAGCGGCCACCAGCGCTTGAGTGCTTTGCCCATAGAAGGGTCCTTTCAATATGCAGGGGGCGGGCAAACCAACGTCTGCCCGCCCCCTGTCGCTAATCAGATAGCTTGGGCAGCAACTGCTTACTCGGAAGCAGCCTTCTCGGTCTTCCAGCCATCGACGAAGGCGTTCTTGACGCCGTCCCACTTGCTGTTGTCGGCAGCATAGGCAATCAGAGCCTGCTTGAGGTTCTTCTTCCACTCCTCGGAGGGGATGTAAACGAAGTCCCAAGCGACGGTCTTCTTGCCGTCCTTGGCCATGGCAACGGCCTGCTGCGAAAAGACGTTGGTGGTCTCCTTAGCGCTCTTGAACGGGGCAGTCAGACCCATCTTGTCAGCGATGATGCTGGTGGCGGTGTCAGAAGTGACGCACCAATACATGAAGTCCTCGGTGGCCTTCTGGGCATCCTCGGAAGCCTGGGAGCTGACGCACCAGTAGTTCTCGCCGCCGGAGCACAGGCCCTGGTTCTCCTCGCCGTCAACACCGATGTAGATGGGCATCATGCCAATCTGATCGTCGGTCATGCCGGCCTTGGTGAGGTCAGCATAGGCCCAAGAACCGTTCTGGTAGAAGACGGCCTTGCCGGTTGCGAACTCGTTGGTGGCGTCGTCGCCGGTCTTGGAGGCAAGCTGCGAAGGATCACAGGTGGAGTCGGTGATGTACAGGTCGAAAATCTGCTTGAAGTTGTCGAGATACTCGCCCTTAATCTCGTCGTCCTCCTGGTTGTGCTCCTTCTCGAACTCGTAGTAGAGCGGGAGGTTGGCGAGGTGGGTGGTGTAGCGCCAGCTGGAGGAGTCATCCATGCCGGCGGAAGTAAAGGCACCCTCAACACCAAGCTCGTCCTTGCGGGCCTGGATGTCGTCGGCACAAGCCTTCAGCTTGTCGAAGGAGTTGATGTCCTCGGCCTTGTAGCCAGCCTTCTCGAGCAGCTGCTTGTTGTAGATGATGCCGTAGCTCTCCTGGACCCAGTCGATACCCAGATCCTTGCCATCGGACTGCAGAGCCAGGGAGTCGTCAATGAGCTCACCGCGGAGCTTGGTATCGGACAGGTCGGCGCAGTAATCCTTCCAGTTCTTAAGACCGGTGGGGCCGTTGACCTGGAACAGGGTCGGAGCGGAGCTCTTGGACATCTCGGACTTGAGCTTCTCCTCGTAGGTGTTGGAGGCAGCGGTCACGATCTTGACCTCGACGCCCTTCTCCTTCTTATAGGCCTTGGCGATCTCCTTCCACTCCTTGTCGACCTCGGGCTTGAATTGGAGGAAGTAGACCTCGGCAGCGTCACCAGAAGCAGAGGAGCCGGAGCCGGCAGAACCACCGCAACCCACGAGGCCCAGACCAAGAACTGCAGCCGCGGAACCAGCAAAGCCCAGGAACTGCCTTCTGCTCATTTCGTTCTTCATTACAATCCACCCTTTCACACCGTGGCGGCACCCTTTGCCGCCGCCTTCGGAGATTGGCTCGGGGACTTTGCCCCTTTTGCTGATTTGAACGATACGCTATTTGGCTAGTTGTTTGAACAAGTATTACTAGAGCGGTAGAAAAACTTCGGTGAACGGTAATTTCAACTTGATACTTGACAAGTTTTGTATAAACAATTATTTGTTATCAAATGCAGAGAAAACGCCCGGTCAAGCCGATGTACCGTCGGTTTGACCGGGCGTTTTCTCTTTGAGGCCATGAGTCTCGTCAGGCTGCGAGCTAGCCGGCTATCGCTTGGAATTGACGCGGTAATGGAAGATCTCGGGGTGTGTGCGAGTGTGCGTCACCTCAAACAAGATGCCATCCGAGGTGTACGACTGACTCTCCATGACGGCAACGCAGTTGTATTTGCCGAGGTCAAGATAGCTGCAGTCCTCATCGTTGGCGAGCTCGACACTCACCGTACGACGGCTCGCCATCACTTTGACACCGCGCTTGTGCTCCAGATAGCCGTAAATAGAATCTGCCGCGATCTCGGGAGTCAGGCCCTTGGCGATCGACGCCAAAAAATAGCCATGGTCCACTTGGCGCGCGTTGCCGTTGAGGCTTCGGACACGCACTACGCGAATCAACTCCTCGCCCACCTTAAAGCCCAGGTGACGAGAGAGTTGCTCGGTGCAAACCAGATGTTCGAAAGACTTAACGTCCGTCGATGCAACGGCATTGTTGCGCTTTGCAAACTCGCCGAACGACTCAACCTCTTCGAGTGCGCCCAACATGTCGGTTTCGCCCTTAAGCCAAATAACGCGCACGCCCTTGCCGTGTATGGGCTGCACAAACATCCCGTCGGCCAGCATACCCAAGGCGCGACGGACGGTATTGCGAGTGCATCCGAACTCCGCGGTCAGCTCGGCTTCGGTTGGCAGCATCTCCTGAAACGCATAGGTCCCATTAATGATGCGCGAGCGTATTTCTCGGTAGATTCCTTCGTATATCGCTTTTGGCATTGTTTCACCTCTACATTATTCATTTCCGGCTAGGCACGATAGCATTTCTTAAAGTTGTTTAAACCGAATATCGGTAAAGCGACAGGATTTAACCGTTGACGGTTTCTGTCATGCCCAAATCGGTTTCGCTCAAAACTGCCGGTACGACAATCGTCTGGTCCTCTACAATGAATCCATTGTTTAAACGTTTCCCCACGCGCAACGCGCCTCGATATTCGGAAGGCAGAACATGCTGCAAAAAATCCAACGCTTTGGCGGGGCAATGTTCGCGCCCGCCATGCTGTTTTCTATATCAGGCCTCATGGTCGGCGTCTCCGCTCTCGCAACGACTGCGGACATCGTCGGCGATCTCGCCGTATACGGAACCCCTTGGTACGCTTTTTGGACCATCATCCAGCGCGGCTCGTGGACGGTCTTTAAACGCCTCCCGCTCCTTTTTGCCGTAGCGCTGCCCATCGGTCTTGCCCAAAAACAACCGGCTCGTTGCTGTCTCGAGGCTCTCGTCGCCTATTTTGCCTACTGCTTCTTTTTGAGCGAGATCATTAAGCTGAGCGGAGACAATCTTGGACTTAAGTACCCGTCGTCTTTGACCTCCGCTAGCGGCATCACCATCATCGACGGCATCAAGACGCTCGACACCGGCATTATCGGCCCGCTGGCGGTATCGGCAACCGTCGTCGCCATCCATGACCGCTTCTACGATGCCAAGGTTCCCGATTGGCTCGGCACCTTCTCGGGCTCCTCGCTGGTCTACCTCATCAGCTTTTTTGCCGTGTTTGCCCTTGCCGCTATCTCGGCCGCCATCGTGCCCTCCGTATACGCAATGACCGAAACGCTGCGCCATGCACTTACGAGCGTCGGCCCCTTTGGCGTGGGCATCTTTGTGCTTTTGGAGCGAGCGCTCGAGCCCATGGGGCTGCACCACCTGCTCTACATGCCGATCTACTACGACAACCTGGTCATTAACGACGGCATCTACGCCACGTGGAGCAGCTTGCTCCCCATCCTCTCCCATAGCACGCGCCCCCTTAATGAACTTGCGCCGTGGGCCGGTTTTACCGCCACCGGCTGGGTCAAGCTCTTTGGCCTTCCCGCCATCGCAGCCGCGTTCTACTCCACCGCAAAACCAGAGCGCCGCGCCGGCCTTAAGGTCATCCTTTTGCCCGCCATCATCGCCTCGGTGGTTTGCGGCGTTACCGAGCCACTCGAGTTTCTCTTTATGTTCACCCACCCCGGGCTCTTTTTGCTCTACGCCGTCTTATCGTCTTGCCTTGCCACAACCATGAATCTCTTTGGCATCGTCGGCATCTTCTCGGGCGGCCTGATGGAGATGGCAGCCTTCAACTTTATTCCGCTCATGCGCACGCATGCCGGTGCCTATCTTTTGGCGCTCGGTATCGGCCTTGCCTTTAGCCTCATCTTTTTTGTTAGTTTTCGAGCACTCATCTTGGTCTATGACCTTAAGACACCGGGCCGCGAGGATCATGTTGCCAATCGCGCGGCAATCGATTGTTTAACGGGAAGCGACTTTGCCAAAGAGCAATCCCCCAATGACGAGGTCGATAGTCGATCCGATCAAGATCACGTCCTCGCTGAGCGGGTAATTCAGCTTTTAGGTGGCGTTGGCAATATCGTGGGCGCAACCAACTGCGCCACGCGCCTGCGCGTCGAGGTCGCAGACCCTTCCATCGTTGCAGATAACGCGTCGTTTGTCGCGGTGGGCGCCAAGGGCCTCATCATTACGGGCAAGACCGCCCAGGTGGTCATCGGCATCTCCGTTCCCCGCGTTAAAGAGCATTTTGACCAGATCATGGGCCTCGAGCCGGAATTTGTGCCCACCACCTCGGCCTCCCCTGCCGCCAGCGCAGCCCATAAGCGCGGCGATATTTGCTTCTTCGATATCGACGGAACGCTCGCCTGGCAAGACCCCAGGCTCGCCCAAGACCTTCCCGAAGACGAGCGGGACCTCTCCCCCTATCCCAACGAGGCGGTTTCGCAGGCAATCCGCGAGTTTGTCGCCAACGGCAACATGGCCTTTATCTGCACGGGACGTACCCTCAGCTGCATCCACCCCAAACTTCTTGAGCTGCCTTGGACCGGCATCGTCTGTCTTGCGGGCGGTTACGCCGAGATCAACGGACACGCAATTCGCGATCTGTCGATGACGCCCAGCATGCTGCAGCATCTTGCCCCCTATCTTGAGCAATCGGGCGAGGTCATCCGCTTTGAGGGCCTCAACGGCGTCGTGCGCATGAGTGCCGATGCCCCCGATGCCCCCGGATACGCGCGCACCCTGGGCGACGCAGTCACGCAGCTGCAACATTACAGTGTCTACAAGATCTTGATGTCTACATCGCTCGCCAACCACATCGCTCAAGATAAGGCACTTGAGCCGCTGCTGTGCTTTAACGAGCTCGAACTCGAGGTAACCGAAATCTCGCCCCGCGAATGCACGAAGCGCGGGGGCATCCAGTCTGTACTCGACGCCCTCGACCCCCACCACGGAACCGTATACGGCATTGGCGACGCCAGCAATGACGTCTCGCTGATGAACGCCGTCGATGTCGGCATTGCGATGGGCAACGCACCGGACTATCTCAAGGATAAGGCCGATTACGTGACCGACACCGTCGATCACGACGGTGTCGTTGCGGCGCTCGAGCATTTTAGGCTGATTTAGGCGCGCTCCATCAAACGCACGCCCGTTGTCCTAAATCGCCAAAACTGCCGCGCCAAACGCCCTGATGTGGCAATATGTTGTCTGCATATTGCATCAATGCAACCTCAGAAGGAATGCGAGAACCCGTGTCCAGTCCGTTTACCAGCTTTTTAGCCCAGCACTTTGACCAGATTAACGACTATCTGGCCACGTTCTTTGACGGACAGGCGACCTCTGCCGATATCGAGCGCTACCTGTATGCGCCGCTCTCGGCTTTTACGGCCAACGCCGGCAAGCGCCACCGCCCGCTTATCTGCATGCTCGCCGCAACCGCAGTGGGCGGTAGCTTTGAGAGCGCCCGCAGCGCCGCGGCAGCCATCGAGCATTTCCAGTCGGGCGCGCTGATCCACGACGACATCGCCGACAACGGACAGCTTCGTCGAGGCAAGCCCTGCATGCACCTTACCGAGGGCACGGGCCTTGCCATCAATTGTGGCGACCTGGCGCTCACCATGGTCACCAAGACGGTTCTCGACGACCCTACGCTGGAGTCCGACGTGAAGCTGCGCGTGCTCCACGAGCTTACCGAGATGATCGTCCGCACCATCGAGGGCCAAGCGCTCGACCTGGGTTGGGTCCGTGACGGGCGCTTTGATATCTCGGTTGATGACTACCTGGACATGGCGACGCACAAGACCGCGTTTTACAGCGGAGCCACGCCGCTTGCCACCGGAGCCATTATCGGCGGCGGCAGCGATGAGCAAATCGAAGCGCTGCGCGCCTTTGGCCTACACACAGGCCTCGCCTTTCAGATTCAGGACGACCTGCTCAACCTTGTCGGCACTAAGGAAGCCGCCAACAAGGACTTCCGCACCGACATCACCGAGGGCAAGCGCACGCTTGTCGCCGTACACGCCCTCTCTGATGAGCGCCACCACGACGAGGTCGAGGCGATTCTTTCCTCAGGCACCGATGATCCCGCGCAGCTCGCACGCGCCGTGGAGATCTTCCAGGAGACCGGCTCCGTCGATTACGCCCACACTTACGCGCTCGACCTGACCGCTAAGGCCAAAGCGGCCATCGAGAACGTTGAGCTTGATCCGCACGCACGCGAGCTGTTCCTCTCCATGGCAGATTTCTTTGTGGAGCGCCTTAACTAACGGGGGTAATAAAACCTGTCAGCAGCGTATTTAGGCACAACTTGCTACACTGTTGAGTGCATGTTTATGCATCCCTTTGCGTTGTCTATCCGACAGACGCTCAAATAGTACGAATGGTACGCCGAAAGGGGTTCGTTCATGGAACCTATTACAACGGGCATGCAAGGAGCAGCCGTCGAGGACGTGCAGTCTCGTCTCCTGCAGCTCGGCTACACGATTGATGCCGCCGAAGTCACCGACAAGTACTTTGGAGCCACCACTGAGCAGGCCGTCAGCACCTTCAGGCTCGACAGCGGCCTTGCTGCCGGTCATGCCGTCGATATCCCCTGCTGGAGCGCCCTTGTAGACGCTTCGTATAAGCTGGGCGACCGCACCCTCTATCTGCGCATGCCCAATTTCCATGGCGCCGATGTGCAGGCCCTGCAGCGCGCTCTCAACGTTTTGGGCTTTGCCTGTGGCGAAGACGACGGCTACTTTGGTCCGCATACCGAGGCCGCCCTGCAGCAGTTCCAGGAAAATGTCGGCCTGTTTGCCGACGGCATGGCCTTCCAGGACACCTACGCCTACATCAACCGCCTGCACCATGTGTGGGAGGGCAAGCCCTCGGTCACCGAAGCCGAGTCCCGTATCGGTTTTGCTCGCGCCGCCAACGTGCTCGAGCGCTTCCAGATTGCCGTTATCGGCGAGGACCCCATCGCACGCAGCGTTGCGTCGCGCATGTGGAATATCGCCACGGCAACGACCGACAACAGCGGCATGATGCTCTGCGACTCCGAGGTCCCAACCGACGTTGACCTAGTGCTCGAGATCGCAAGCGATGAGCTGCCCGCAGATGCAGCGCCGCGCGCCACGATCGCCCTCGCCGAGTGCCACAACCTGGCCCAGCGCATCCGCACTGCCAATGTCGCCGCGCAGCAGAAGCCGGCACGCATTCGCATTGAGCTCACGGGCATGACGCGCTACAACGGCACCTTCACGGCCAGCGACGCGCAGACACTCGCCGTACGCCTGCTCGACGGCGTTTGCGATGCCCTCGCAGATTAGGTAAACTAAACGAGTTGCTTTTGGGCAACACCATACATTGGGACGTAGTTCAACGGTAGAACTCCGGTTTTTGGTGCCGGCTGTTGGGGGTTCGAATCCCTCCGTCCCAGCCCTTAAGAACACAGCGCTCCAGGCCCTTATGAACCTGGAGCGCTTTCTTGTGGGCAAGCGGAGGAATTCGAACCCGCAAGGGTGCGGAGCTGAGGAAACGCGAAGGCGCCCCAAGCCCATTAGGACCAAGAGCGCCTAACATCAAGAAAATATCAGCCCAGTTCCGAAAAGCGAGCCGCATGCAACAACCAGGTAACCACAGGCCCCGGGAGAGCGGGGACACCGGCTTAGGTTTATCGCGAGTTCCGCACGAACAGGAGGCCACTTAATGTGGCCTCCGTCGTGAGCAGGGCTGTAGAGCAGGAAACCTAAGCCGGTGTCCCCGCTCTCCCGGGGCCGAACGCCCTAGTTGTTGAGCATGCGGTCGAAGCTTCCCGAGTCGCCATCCCGATAGTCTGCGGTCATCAGGATCTCCTGCGGAATGCGCCCGCCTTCACGTAGCACGTTGCGGAACTGCACGCGCGTAACCATGGGCAGATCCTTGATCGTCGCTGCCAGGTTCTGTGGCACGCCCTGGTTGGCAGCCGCGGGCTCGCACTCGCCGCCGGCCTTCACGCGACGCTTATGCTCGGCGAGCATGGCGCGGTACATGCCGGCATGCAGGCGAATCTCAACCACATTGGCATTGCGAGCCTGTTCGACGATGCGCGCGCCCTCGCGATCGATATCGCCTACGTAGTAGACGTAGTTAAAGCGATAGCCAATCTCGGCCAGATAATCGTCCAAGGCATGCGAGACGCTCGCCTTGCATCCGCCGCCAAAAATCACGCCGCCCACCTTGATGCCAAAGAGCTTGGCGTGCTTGCGGCCACGCAGCAGCTTGACGATCTCGTCGTAGGTGTCCAGGTTCTCGACCATAATGAACGGCTTGTCGGCTCCCAGCGTAAAGAAGCCCGTAAAGTGCACGGGGCGATTGGGGGCGACCTTGATCGCCTGCATGCTGATGCCCTTTTCGGTCATACGCCTGATCAAGCGCTCACCGTGCTTGCCGTCAAAAGCCTTCTCGTCGTTAAAGATCTGGTAGGCACGCTGGCGGCGCGAGGCAACCGGCGTATCGGCACCTCGGTTCTGCTCGATCCAAGCCTGGATGATTGCGATTTCCTCGGCAATCTTGCGGTTGGACATCTCGTTGTGCTGAGTGCGCTGCGGAGCCTTTTTGCCGTCCTTGCCCTCGACCTTTACGATCTGTGTCTGCTGCTCCTTGATCTTGGAGAGCGCCATAGGCGTGGGGACAACCTTGAACAGCTGCCTGCCTAAAACGCGGGCAAGGGCAAGCGCCGAGACCTCGCCGTGGGCGGCCGACTCGGGCTGCTGGGCAGCAGTATCTACTGCGGCAGACTCCGGCTTCTTCTGAGACTTGCGCTTAGAATCGCCTTGGGGATTGCGCTCGCGCTTCGGCATAGACGCCTGCTTCTGCGGACGATCGGACTTGCTCTCCTTCGCTGACTGGCGCTTAGGCTGCCCCGAAGAAACCTCGGCCTTCGCATCCTCGTTCTGCGGCGTGGTCTTCTCGGTTGCAGTCTCGGCATGGGAACTGCGGCCCCCACGATGGCGACGGCGGCGAGGCTTGCTCGACGCGCCCTGCTCCGTCTGCTCATCAGTAGGCTGCTGGCCCTTGGCCTCGGCATCAACCTCAAGCTGCGGCTCAACAGGCTTTTGCTCGCGAGCCACCGGCTCAACGGCCTTCTCGTCCTTCTCGCCCTGAGTGGTCGAAGCCGGTTCGCTCTTCTCCTGACGCCTTACGGGATACGCGCGCCCCTCAAAACCACGTCCGGGACGGCATGAACCCGGAGCCTTCTTGGCCGGTTCATCGGACGCGTCAGCAGCCTCGACGGAATCCTGGACCTCGCATGCGGCACCTCGCTGCTCGGCCTTAAAGTGGGCACCGCGGCGACGCTTGGGCTCCTGGATCTCAGCATGCTCTTGAGCGAGAGTCGGCTCCTGCATCCCGACGGGCTTTTCCTCGACGGCCTCAGCATCCGTCTCACCCTTTTGAGCAACGGCGCGACGGAAGCGCTCCTGCTGGGCGCGGCGCTGCGCATCGCGCTTGCCACCCCCGCCAAAACCGCCGCGTCCTGCCTTGGCCGTAAAGGCACGCACGACGTTCTCATCGAGCAACTCATCGGTATCGACATGCTCACGCGGAGCAGCTTCTTCCACAGCAGGCACGTCAGCGGAATCCTCGACGACAAAACCCTCGACGGACTCGGCAGGCTGCTCCTGGGCATCGCGGATCTCGGCATTGATGGTATAGAACGCCGGGCGCCCGTTAATGCCGCTACCCTCGATCTTGGTCACGATCTTTGCCGCGATAAGCTCATCGCGCATCGCCTTAGTGTCGCACTCCTTATCAACGGAGCGGAAAATCTGCGCCAGCGCACTCGACTTAATCTTGAGCGCCTTGCGGCAAAGCAGGTCGTAGGCAACCAGCTTGGCACGCTCAGCAGAAAGCGACGTCTGGCTGCTCAGGCGCTCAGCCAAAGCATCGACATTGTTTTGATTATCGGAATATACCGTCTTGGCCACGGGGTCCCTTTCATATGTACACATATACGTCTATATGGTACAACGCGCGCCCTTATCCACGCAAAACATCTGCGAGAACACTCGAGCGTCACCCGCTTTCGCATGAAAAAAAGACCGAGCCCGCGAAGTCGCGGACCCGATCTTTCCGAGTCATATGGATGGAACGGTTAGTCCATCAAGCTGACTAGGCCTTGGCGGCCTCGGCGTCAGCGGGAGCCTCGGCGGCAGCGGCGCGACCGTACTCGGCCTTGCCCATCTCGGACCACTCGGGCTCCTCATCAGGCATGGAGCCAGCCTCCTTGCCGAAGAACTCCTTGAGGCAGTTGACGGCGACGATGAGGCCCAGGACCATCAGCAGGACGGCAAAGACGAGCTGCAGGCCCTTGGTGGCGGCGACGGAGACGGCGGCCGTGGTGGCGGTAGCCGGGATGGTGCCGAAGAAGCCGTAAGCCTGGACGGCGGCCATGCAGCCCATGGCGCTCTGGACCAGCGAGGTGAAGGTGCAGCAGAGCAGGAAGGCGACGGGCACGTAGAGCATCCAACCCTTGCGGCCGGTGCACTTGCAGAACACGGCGAGGGTGATCATGGTCATGCCGCCGAGCAGCTGGTTGGAAGCACCAAAGAGCGGCCAGATGTTGGCATAGCCACCAAAAGCGAGGGCGAGACCAGGAAGCAGGGTGACGACCGTGGCGAACCAGGGGTTGCCGAGGACCTTCATGTAGCCGGCCTTGGACTCAATGGCCAGGGCGTCGTTGGTCTGGGCAAAGAACTCGGAGAACGAGGTGCGGGCGATGCGGGCGACGGCGTCGAGCGAGGTCAGGGCCAGAGCAGAGACGTTCATGGTCATGAAGACGGTAGCGAGCGTGCCGTCAACACCGAAGGCCTGCATACCGCGGGAGATGCCAGCGGCGAAGATCTGGAACGGGGTGGAAGCGACACCGGCGTTGAGGGCGCCAGTACCGGCGGTGTTCATATCGGAGAACATGATGCCGGCGACGATGATGGCAAGGATGCCGACGAAGGACTCAACGATCATGGCGCCGTAACCGACCTTGACGGCGTCCTGCTCCTTCTCGACCTGCTTAGAAGAGGTGCCCGAAGAAACGAGGCTGTGGAAACCGGAGAGAGCACCGCAAGCGACGGAGACGAACAGGACCGGGAACATCATGCCGGAGGCAGTGGAGAAGCCGGTGAAGACCGGAGCGGTGATAGTGGCCTGACCGTTGACGCCCAGGACGACGATGCCAAGGACAGCGCAGACGATCATGACGATCATCATGATGGAAGTGAGGTAGTCACGCGGGGTCTTGAGCATCTGGATGGGCATAGCGCCAGCGAAGACCAGGTAGACCATGACGACGGCGAACCACTGGAACTTATCCAGGTAGACCGGGAACTGCATACCGACGGCGAACATGAGAACCATGAGGACCACGCCGGTGACGAACTCGGCAGCGCCGGTGAGGTTGAACTTCTTCTGGGCCCAACCAAAGGCGATAGCGACGAAGGTGAACAGGATGGAGATGGTACCAGCGCAGCCGGCGGCATAGGACTTGGTGAAGTCGATGGCACCGGTAGCAGCACCAGAAGCGTCAACGGCCGGGGTGAACATGAACGTCTTGCAGACCATGTCGGTGAAAGCGGCGATGACGATGATGCAGAACAGCCAGCAGAACAGCAGGAACAGGCGACGGCCGGTCTTGCCGATATACTTCTCGATGAGCTGAGCGAGTGACTTGCCGTTGTTCTTCATCGAAGCGTACAGGGCACCAAAGTCGTGGACGGCGCCAAAGAAGATGCCGCCGACGAGGACCCAGAGCACGACGGGCAGCCAGCCAAAGGCCATGGCGACGATCGTACCCGTGACAGGGCCAGCACCGCAGATCGAGCTGAACTGGTGCGAAAACGCAGTGAAGGCGGAGACGGGCGAGAAGCTGTTGCCGTCCTTCATGCGCTTGGCCGGCGTGAGGGCCTCTTTGTCAACGCCCCACTTGTTGGCCAGCCAGCGGCCGTAGCCCAGATAGCCGCAGGCGAGCACCGCCGCGGCCACAACCATGAGCAAAACTCCGTTCATTACATTTCCTCCTCTAAAAAGAACTTCCTAGACATAAAAAATGAGGGCCGTCGGTTGCGCTCGACGGCCCTCATCTTCATCAGCCGCCCGTTATCGTACGGGCTAGCTGTATGTGCTAACCCGCATCAGATAATTACTACGCTGATAATGTTTAGCTGATGCGTGAACATGTCTAAGAAATCCTCTTCAATCATGATGTGAACGATCCGTGCGTGTTCACATCCCCCAGTGGTTGAAAAGGAGTATGAAACTTTAGTTACCTAAAGTCAACGCAAATATGTAATGAATTTTCAACTTTTTTGGATTTCTCGGTATAAAACGCCACTGACCTTGGACTTTACCCCACGACAGTTTTTGCATGAGAGATGCCCCTGAGAGCCGCGGGAGCCGGGCGGCGCATATGAACTTTATCGCGAGTTCCGCACGCAAAGAAGGCCACTTAATGTGGCCTTCGTCTTGCGCGGGACTGTAGAGCAGGAAACCTTATATCCGGCCCCTCCGTCCGGGGACCGCGCCGTACCAGCTACAGCGTCATGTTCGGATCGGCGTCGACGTCGAACGGCGAGATTTCACCTCGGTCGAATTTACGGCGGGCGACCTCCGCGATCATGGCTGCGTTATCGGTACAGGCAGACAAGGGCGGCACCGTTACGCGAATCCCCTGACGCCCAAGCTTCTTGATCATCATCTCGCGCAGATGCGGGTTGGCCGAGACGCCGCCACCGATGCAGTATTCCTTGCATCCGGTAGCGTGCAATGCGTTTTTGGCCTTCTTGTACTGCACGTCAAAGACAGCTGCCTCAAACGAAGCCGCCAGATCGGGCAGGTGAATCGTGCGCCCGGCCTTGGTCTCTTGCTCGATGTAGAGCGTCACCGCCGTCTTGAGGCCCGAAAGCGAGAAACGATAGTCTCCCCTGCTGTTAAGCGCGCGGGGAAAATCGATCGCGCGGGGATTGCCTGTCTCGGCCAGCTTGGAGATGATGGGGCCACCGGGATAGCCCAAACCCAACGCCTTGGCTACCTTGTCGAAGGCCTCACCCACGGCATCGTCGAGCGTCTCTCCGAGCACCTCGTAGTCGCCCCATGCCTTTACGTGCACGAGCATGGTGTGCCCGCCCGAGACAAGCGTGAAGATAAACGGAGGCTTGAGGTCGGGCTGCGCCAACAGGTTGGCGAACAAGTGGCCCTCCAGATGATTGACGCACACGAGCGGCTTGCCGGCAGCATACGCAAAGCCCTTGGCAAAGGCGACACCCACCACCAGGGCACCCACCAGGCCCGGACCTTGCGTCACGCCCACGGCGGCAAGCTCACTTGGCGCAATCGCCCCACCCTCAAGGCCAAGCGATGCCGCGGCATCCTCGAGCGCCGCATCTACGACACTCACAATCACCTCAACGTGCTTGCGCGAGGCGATCTCGGGCACCACGCCGCCAAAGCGGGCGTGAAAATCAATCTGTGTCGACACCTGGTTGGCCAGCATATTGCCATCCGCATCGATAATCGCCACGGCCGTCTCGTCGCAGGAACTCTCGATAGCGAGCACTAGGCGACGGCGCTCAATTTCAGCGCGCTCCTCAACGGTTCGCTCGGGCGCAGGCAGCGGCCATACACGCTGCTCAGCCGCCGTCGGCTCGGGCGAAGCGTTGTCGACCGGGAGCACCAAGGGCAGCGGCGCCGTCATGACGATGGCATCTTTGCCAACACCGTAGTAACCGCGGCGACGGCCAGCCTCGGTAAAGCCCAGAGCGTTATAAAGCGCGATCGCTCCCTCGTTGCCGTCCTCGACCTCGAGCGAAGCCGTGGTGCAGCCGAGCATCTGGGCATCATAGCTCACATGCGACAGCAGCTTGCGGGCAATGCCCTCGCGGCGATGTGCCGGGTCGACGGCGACATCCAGAATCTGCACATCACCGTCCACGACCATACCGCCGGCAAGGCCCAGCAGCTTGCCGTCGTCGTGTGCCACCCACCAACTACGCGGCGCAGCGACGTCCTCGCCCAGTTCGGACAGGAACATGCCCGGCGTCCACGCCTTGTGTCCGGCACCTTCAAAGCAGGCAGCCTCTAGCGCGCTCGCGCCCTCGGCATCCGCCGCGCCCATGGGACGGAACTGCAGATGACGACCGGCGAGCTCATCGGCAACGCCCGTAATTTCGCTCTGCGCACTCTCGGCAAGACCAAGACGTTTGCGCTCGTTTTCCTCGGCATCAGAAAGGCGCGTGTAAATCGGCAGGACGCGAGCCGGATCGCCGTCACCCGCAGCATGCGCGAGCAGCAAGCCCTCGCCCGAAGGCCACCACAGGTCGCGCTCCACGCAGCGGGCGGTCTCGTCCTCACCCAGCAGCTTGCCATAGCGCACGAGACCGTCACCGGTCAGCTGAACCTGGTCCCAGTCCGCTGCTTGGCGCCACTCATCGAGCGCCACGGCGGCCTTGACCACGTGTTCGCGCTCAAATTGACGCTCGGGACCCTCATCGACCAGCATATACAGCGCCGGATATACCTCACCGCGCATAGCATCGGCCAAGATACCAAGCTTGCCGCGCACGCCAGCCTTCCACGCCGTCCAAGCGCAAGCGTCGAGCGTCGACACGCCCAGCAGCGGAACATTGGCACCGCGCGCGAGGCCCTTGGCAGTGGAGATGCCGATGCGCACACCCGTAAACGACCCCGGGCCGCGGCCGACCACGTAGTAACCAACATCGCTGCGATCCAGACCGGCTTGAGCCAGCACGCCATCAACGGTATTCACGAGCTCAACGTTGGCGTGACGGCGACACATGTGGTCGCCACTCACGAGCTTCGTCTCGCCCGTCTGCCCATCAATCCAGCTTGCCGCGCAGGCAAGCATGTCGGTCGAAGTATCGAGCGCCACCACCAGCGCGTTGTCGTTATGCAAGCTCATCTTGTACAGCCTTATCAATCAAATGGGAAAGCTCCATTGCGCGGTCACCGTGCGCCTCGAGCGTTATCGTTCGCACATCGCTGTCGCCCTCATCACGCTTGAGCGTCACCGAAAGATACTCATCCGTCAGCTCGTCTTGGAATTGTTCGCCCCATTCCAGCAGGCAAGCACCCTCATAGCCCAGCACATCGAAAATGCCCGTATCCTCGAGCTCGTAGGCATGCTCCAGGCGGTATAGATCAAAGTGAAACAGCGGAATACGGCCTTGATCGTGAACGGCCATGAGCGCAAACGTAGGGCTCGTAACCATATGCCCATCGCCCAGCCCGCGCGAGACGCCCTTGGTAAAGTGAGTTTTGCCCACTCCCAGGCCACCGGTCAGGATGAGCACATCGCCGTCCTCAAGGCACGGTGCAATTAGCTCGCCAAAGTACTCCGTATCGGCAGCGCAAGTCGTTTTGTAAGTACCTACCCCCAGGCGCTCCAGGGACATATATGCTCCTTATTATTCCGAGGCGTCCTCTGGTGCGGGATGTCGCTCCAGATAGTCGCCCAGCATCTTAAAGTCTTCCTCCAGCAGTTCCTGCCACGCCGGATTGCGTAGCGCTGCTGCCGGATGGAACGTGGGCATTACTACAAAATGCCCCATCTGGTGGAACCTGCCACGCAGCTTAGTAATGCCAATCTCGGTCTTAAGCACAAAGTGCGTCGCGGGGTTGCCGAGCGTCACGATAATATCGGGCCAGATGCTACGAATCTGCTCACGCAAAAACGGCGAGCAAGCCAGCACTTCCTCGGGACGCGGATTGCGGTTTCCCGGCGGGCGGCACTTAAGCACGTTGGCAATGTAGACGTCTTCGCGTTTGAGCCCCGCCAGCGACAAAATGCCGTTGAGGTCCTCGCCTGCCGCCCCCACAAAGGGCTCGCCCTGCAAATCCTCATTGCGGCCCGGCGCCTCACCGATAAACATCACGCGAGCGCGGGGGTTTCCCACGCCAAACACGATGTTGTGACGCGACTGGTAGAGCTGGCAGAGGTGACAATCGCCCAGAACGGCCTCGATTTCCTCGAGTGCGACCTCACGTGGTGCCTGATGGGTATGGCCGGGGATGTGCATGACGCCCATAGCGGCTCCTACACGTAGACCTTGTCGAGGCGCATGCCAAAGCCGCAGGCGACCTCGTAGTTAATCGTGCCGCGCAGTCGGGCCATCTCGTCCATAGTGATCTCGGCATCGCCATCGCGGCCGACAATAATCATCTCGTCACCATATTCGGCCTCGGGAATCTCGTGTGCCGGGTTGGACTGAATGGCGACCATAAACTGATCCATGCAGATATTGCCAACCTGATGCACGCGCTCGCCGCGATACAGCACATCCATACGATTGGAAAGTGTACGCGATAGGCCGTCGGCATAACCGATCGGCAGCGTGCAGATCTGAACGCGCGTACGCGGTACGCGGTAGGTAAAACCGTAGCCCACGCCCTCACCCATCGCAGGATGTGCCACGCGCGTCACGCGCGCATGGACGCTCATAACGGGATCAAGCTGCATCACGCGGCCGCTCAACTCGCACGGCTGCATGCCATACAAGCCAACGCCGGCGCGGATCATATCAAAATGCATCGAGGGGTCGAGCATCGAGGACGGCGTGTTGGCGCAGTGCACGATACCGCACTCAAAACCCGCATCCTTAATGGCCTGAACGGCCTCGGTAAAGCGCTGACACTGCAGCTTGTAGTCCCAGCCCGAAGGTTCATCGGCCGTGGCGAAGTGCGTAAATACGCCGTCGCACTGAATACCGCGATGGAAATTTATACCGCGGACAAAGTCGAGCACCTGCGTGTAGTGAACGCCGATACGATTCATGCCCGTCTCGATGGCGAGATGATACTTGCCCACTTTGCCCGCCGCGACGGCACATTCGCCATACGCAAGAGCAAAGTCAGACGTATAGACCGAGGGCATGATATCAAACTCGAGCAACGTCGGAATGGCCTCGATAGGCGGCTCGCTAAGGATGAGGATGGGTTTCGTAATCCCGCCCTGTCGGAGCTCAACGCCCTCGTTAACCGTCGCCACGGCAAACATGTCGGCACCGGCCGAATACATGATCTTGGCGCACTCAACAGCTCCATGACCATAAGCATCGGCCTTGACCACGCAGCACAGGCGCCGACGTGGATTCAACAAGTTCTTATAGGCCCTCGTGTTGCGACGGAGCGCCCCGCGGTCGATCTCGACCCAGGACCAGCGCGTCAAATCGGCTTTATTCATGATTAGTCATCCGACCCTTCGTCCATGATTCCCAGATCTTCGAGCGCATCCTTTGCCGCCAGATCCATGGCAGGACCGATCAGGTCGATAAGATCGGTCGCGATAACGCTCTTCTCACCATACTCCGTCGCCGCGGCAAAACCGGCGTAGCTGTGAAGTGCGACGGCGTACGAATACAGCAACTCCCAACGATCCATCTCGTCGCGCATGGTGGCAAGCGTGCCGGCCAAAATACCCGCGAGAACATCACCCGAACCGGCAGTTGCCAGAGAAGCCGGACCCGAGAGCGGCAACAGAACGCGCTCAACGCCACAGATAGCCGTCGTCGGCCCCTTGGCAATGACCACCAGATTGTCGGAGCCTGCAGCCCAGACAACCTTCTGCGCGGCTGCAATCGCGGTACCAAGGTCGTTCACCTCGTCACCGGCAACCAGACGCGAAAGCTCACGATAGTGCGGCGTCATAACCAACGGCTGCTCGCGACGATACATCTCGGGGTTACTATCAATTCCGTCAATGGCAATCTTAGCAAGGCAGTTGAGTGCATCGGCATCCAAAATAAGCGGTACATCAAGCTCGAGCAAGCCCGAAACCACCTGCATAGCGCCGGCAGACGTCGTCATACCGGGACCGCACAGTACGCAGCTGTACTTCTTTGCAATCTCGCACACCGTCATGCGCGCAGCGGCGCCAAAGGAGCCGCGGGAATCAGACGGAATAGCAAAGACGGGAATCGAAGGAAGTGCCATGCGAATAAGATTAGCGCAGGCGTCAGGAGCCGCGACTGCCACGTAACCAGCACCCGCGCGAGCTGCAGACTTGGCCGCCATAATGGCAGCACCAGGATATTGCGCAGATCCGGCGACAATAAGCACAGAGCCACGGGAATACTTATCGATATTCGTAGGAAGTGGAGCAAAGTAATCAACTAAGTCACCGGGCTCGACAATCTCGGCGGCGTGGTCGACATCATCGATGACCTCGTCAAGACGGTCGTAAAGATTGCCGCAGATCAAATCGCCAGCATACTCAGGGCCATCGGCGCTATACAAACCAATCTTGGGCGCAATCATCGTCACCGTATGCTCGGCACGAATGCAGTCGTCATCAACAACGCCCGTCTCGGCATTCAGGCCCGAGGGGACATCAATGGATACGACACAGTCGGCGCATTCATTGACCGTAGGAATCCAGATGGAGAACGGCGCACGCAGATTCCCGTGAAAACCGGTACCAAAAATGGCATCGACAACAACATCGGCCTTATCGATCAAAACCTCGAGTTCATCACGCGAGGGGCCGACGCAAACGTGCACATCGCGGCCGGCAGTACGACGAGCAACATGACGTGCCAGAGCAGCAGGAATCTCATCCGGCTCAACCGGAGAAACGATATCGACGTCCACACCCTTATGGCTCAGAATATCGGCGGCAACCCAACCGTCGCCGCCATTATTACCAAAACCGACCAGAACGAGAACCCGATCGGGATTGAGCTTCAAGACCTCGTTGGCGGCAAACTCACCCGCTAGCTCCATAAGCTCGGCCTTCGAAGTCCCTTCGCGTTCGATGATATCCTCGAGACGAACGACTTCTTCGGTACTCAAAACCGGTTTCATCTATGCTCCTAGCGTATCTTGCGAAGCATCGCCCAGGTGCTCCGTCAATGCTAAATTCTGCAGCTGCTCAAGCTCATCTAAAACAGAGCGAGCCTCTTTAAATGTCTGCGCAACGCGTTTCTTGGTGCTCACCTTTTCCTCTTTTGGCTTAGGCCGAGCATCTTCGGTAATCGCGATGGCATTCGCAACGGCTAAGTCTCCTGTAAGCGTAATGGAAAGAGCAACCTCAACAACACCCAGCTCATGAGCGATCTCGAGTGCACGGCCCGAAAGCAGCGCCTTCGGTTTGCCGAGTTTATCACGCGTTACCGAAACATCCTTGCGACCCACGCCTTGGCTAAAACCCGTGCCGAGAGCTTTAAGCACCGCCTCGCGCGAAGCAAAGCGGCTCGCATAGTGAGCAGCGGGACGCGATGATGCATCGCAATACGCACGCTCTTCTTCGGTAAACACACGCCGAGCAAACGACGGCGTCTTTTCAAGAATAGATTTCATGCGGGAAATCTCGACGATATCAACGCCGATACCAGCTTCAGCCATGTTCACCTCCATATCGCACAGACTAAGTTATTGTAGCCCGTTCACAGAAGATGCGACAAACGAGGGTTATAAAACACAGCTACTATGTGAGACAAAAGCCCGTAAATCAGAACCACCCTTAAAAAGGGTGGTTTGCTCTTAGGGTATAACCCACGGGCCCCGGGCTCGCGTCTA
>CAJMHR010000025.1 GCA_905213265.1 uncultured Collinsella sp. | reverse complement strand
GATTCTAGGCGATGGCCCTCCCTTGCTTCTTACACCACGACTGTGCGCGCTACCGTACCCCCTGTAGCGATGTGCAAAATCGCGAGTATTCTGCAAATTCCACCGTTCCGGGTGCCCCTCAGAGACGAAAAAGCAAAAAACAGCCCCCGTTTTAGCGTCATCAGAGCCAAAACGGGGGCCGTTCCATGCTTCGGTTAACTGATAAAGACCTTTACCTTGCTGAATACTCTCAATTTTGCACGGCGCAGGCGGGGGTACCTTTGCCCACGGCAGGATATGGAAGCCAAGCGCCAACTTGCTGGCAAGCTCGTGTCGGCAGCCCCGGCCTTTCCTTTGCCTAGCGCGACCCTCGCGGAGCGCGTGAGCGATAGGGAAAGGAAAGCCGGGGCGAGCAGCCCGCGGCGTAGTCAGTGTTCGCGCTACGGCAGGATATGGAAGCCCAAAGCGGCGATATCCTTGGCAAAGCCGCGCACGGTGTCGAGCGAGACCTCGTACGGGTCGCGACCGATGTTCTTGCGCTTGGCCAGGATGCTGTTGGGCACCGTAATGATCTGGCAACCGCAGGCTTCTGCCTGGTAAATGTTGATGAGCTCGCGCGTGGACGCCCACAGGACCTCACAGTTGGGCTTTGCGGCGGCCTTCTTAACCGACTCCGTCATAAACGGAATGGGGTCGACGCCGGTATCGGCGATGCGGCCGGCAAAGAGCGAGATGATGGACGGCGTCTCGGCGTCAACGGCCTCGACCATCTCATCGACCTGCGTAGGCGTAAAGATGGTGGTGACGTTGACCTTGATGCCGTCGGCCGAAAGCTTGCGCACCAGCTCGGCGGTGGACCCGCCCTTGGTGGTCACGCACGGAATCTTGACGTAGACGTTCTCGGCCCAGGTAGCGATCTCGCGCGCCTCGACCTCCATGGTCTCGACGTCGTCGGCAAAGACCTCAAACGAGACGGACACATCGGTGATGTGGGTCAAGACCTCTTTGGCAAACGCGCGGTAATCCGTCACGCCGCCCTTCTTCATAAGGGACGGGTTGGTCGTGAAACCCTGAACGTTGCCGTTCTCGTACATGTCGAGCATGCCCTCGAGGTTTGCACCGTCAGCGAACACCTTGATTGCCATCTGCCTGATTCCTTTCGTTAGCATACGGCCGATAAACTGCTAAACACTTTACCTACGTTTATCAAGGCGTGAACTACGGTTTTTTATCTTCTCGGCGAACGGTATAAACACCTCAGTGTTTGGATTGATAAATCGATTGAGCATGCAAAAGCAAAGAGTCGCAGTTTGAGCAAACGTCAGAACGCGGGATTCATTAGATGAGGCCGAAATGCTGCATCGCTGTGACGGTGCCGTCGTGTGCGACATCGTCGGTCACGTAGTCGGCGACCGCCTTGACCTCAGGCATGGCGTTGCCCATGGCGACAGCCGTCTCGACCGCAGCGAGCATGCCCAGGTCGTTACCAGAATCGCCGAAGCCAAAGGTGCGCGCGTTGCCGGTGCGACCCAGGTATTCCAGCGCTCGCGCCACGCCCACGCCCTTGTCGATGCCCTTGGGGCTCAGCTCGCGATTCTGACCACCGGTGTTGCACAGCTCAAACTCGCGATCGATAAAGCCATCATCGTTGGCTACGCGAGCCAGGTCGCTCGCGACGATGCCTACCTTGCCCACGCGCAGACGGCCGTCGACGCGCATTTCCTCGGTGCTGTGCACCACAGAAGTGCCGATCAGAGACGACTGCTCAACGCCCGCGGGTTCCAGGGCAAAAGTAGCCACGTTGGTCTCGAAAAAGGCTTCAATCCCTGCCGCGGCCATACGGCGTGCAAGCTCCTCAACAATGTCTTCGTCAAAGCAGTCCTCATGCACCACGCGGCCCTCGACCTCGAGCGTGGCGCCTGCCATGGCAACGATGCCCGCGGGGTCGAGCGCACGCAAGCTGTCCGCGATGAGCCACAGGGGACGACCCGTGCAGATAAATGCCTGGTGTCCCGCGTCGCGCAGACGATGAAACGCCTCGACGACCGCCTGCGAGGGGTGAACCGCCGAAAAGTCCTTGTCGGTCATGTTGTCGGGATCGAACGACGTCAGCGTGCCGTCCACGTCAAAAAAGAGCACGGCGGAATCGGGGCACGCATCAATCATATGGGTTCCTTTCGGGGGCGAGAGTAAACGAAGTATCCATCATATAATGGAGCGACGCAACCAGAGAGGTCACCCATGGAATTTTACGCAAGCTGCCCCGAGGGCTTTGAGTCCGCACTCGCCGATGAGCTTAAACGCCTCGGGCTTTCGCATGTTCGCCGGCTGAAGGGCCGCGCTACATTTGAGGGCGAGCTCGAAGAAGGCTACCGCGCCTGTCTGTGGTCGCGCCTGGCGAGCCGCGTGTTCGTGGTACTCGGGCGCTTTGAGGCGCAGGATGCCGATGAGCTGTACGACGGCGTTTACGACATTGCCTGGGAGAGCATCGTCCGCCCCGGCGCCACCATCGCCATCACAGCCCGCGGCGTGACCGAGCAGCTGCGCAACACGCGTTTCTCGGCCCTGCGCGCCAAGGACGCGCTGTGCGACCGCCTGGCCGAGACCACGGGCCGTCGTGCCGACGTCGATGCCGCCGACCCCGACGTTCACCTACTGCTTTCGCTGCGCCAGCGCCGCGCGAGCATCAGCCTGGACCTTTCGGGAGACCCGCTGTTCAAACGCCTGCCGCCCGCAGCGACCCGCGCCGGCGAGGGCTCACACGTGCTGCGCCCCGACTACGCCGCCCTGGTGCTGGCGCAGGTCGGCTGGACCGCACTGTGCGAGCGCGAGCTGACGGCCGACGATTACGAGAACGAAGGCCTTCCCACGCTGATCGACGCCTCGTGTGCCGGCGGCGGTCTGCTGCTGGAGGCCGTGAACATTCTGACCGACCGCGCCCCGGGCGCCGTACGCGAGCGCTGGGGCTTTGAGGGCTGGCAGCTGCACGACGCCGCTCTGTGGGAACAACTGCTTGCCGAGGCGCGCGAGCGCGAGGCGGCAGCACGCGAGCGGCAGGCGCACATCGTGGCCGTAGACATCGACCCCGCCGCCCGCAAGACCGCTGAGCGCATGGTCAAGTGCGCCGGCTACAAGCGCTTTGTCGATTTTTGCGCTGCCAAGCCAGCCACCGTGCTGGACCATGCAGGCGCTGTCGCCGGCGCCGCCGTGGTCGCAGACACCACCGAGACCCCGCTTTCGCTCATGCACGACGCCATGACGCTGGCCGGCGAGCTGCGCCGCGCGCCCGAGCTTACCGCCGCACCGGTCGCCGCGCTCACCCGCGACGGATTGCTGGCCCGCGCGCTCCACGCCGAGCCCGAGCGCTCGATTGCCGTCATGCCCAACAACGAGGAGGCAGCTATTGAGGTCTGGCCCTCGCTCGACCACGCCGCCGCGGCATTCGAAGCTGCGACCAGTGCGGATGCCGAGGCCGAGGTTGCGGATGCCAACGAAGCCAACGACGAAGCCGCCGCTTCCTCCATGCCCGAACCTACCGCCACGCTCGACTTGGGCGACGGCAAGCCGCTGCCCGTGCTCATCCCAGAGTCCGAGCAGTTCGCCAACCGCCTGCGCAAGAATGCCCGTCTGCGCCGCAAGTGGGCCAAGCGCGAGGGCGTGAGCTGCTATCGCGTCTACGATGCCGACCTGCCCGACTACTCCGCTGCCATCGACCTGTACGAGGGTTGCCCGCAGACGCCGGGCCGCTGGCTCGTCATCGCCGAATACGCCGCGCCCAAGACCATCGACCCCGCGCTGGCCCAGGCCCGCATGCTCGACATCTTGGCCATCGCGCCGCGCATCCTTGATGTTCCGGCCGAGCATGTGCACGCCAAGGCCCGCATGCGTTCGCGTGGCGGCTCGCAGTACGGCAAGCAGGGCGCCGGCAAGGGCGGATCGGGCGAGCGCGCCAACATCGCGCGCCGGCGTCTGCCGCTCATCGAAGAAGGCGGGCTCACCTTTGCCGTCAACTTTGACGACTACCTGGATGTGGGCATCTTCCTGGATCACCGCGTCACCCGCAACCTGGTGCGCAAACACGCCAAACAGGCACGCCGCTTCCTCAATCTGTTCGCCTATACCGGCACCGCCACCTGCTATGCGGCCGACGGCGGCGTCGAGGAAACCGTGACAGTCGACCTTTCCAACACCTACCTGGACTGGGCCGAGCGCAATATGCGCCAGAACGGCCTTGTTGGTCCGCAGCATCATTTTGTGCGCGACGACGTGCTCGCCTGGATTCGCGACCAGCGCCAGACGCGCAACCGCTGGGACTTGATCTTTGTCGACCCGCCCACGTTCTCGAACTCGTCCAAGATGGGCCGCCGCACCTGGGATGTCCAGCGCGACCATGTTGAGCTTTTGGCCGGCGTATCTCGCCTGCTTGCACAGGGCGGACATGCCATCTTTAGCTGCAACCTGCGCGGCTTCCGCCCCGAAACGCGCAAGCTCGCGCGCGCGGGCGTCGTGCTGGAGGACATTACGGCACAGACCATCCCCGAGGACTTCGCGCGCAACCAGAAGGTGCACCACTGCTATATCGTGCGCCGACTGCCCATCGAGGACGCCATGGCCGAGGTCGGCTTTAGCGCCGAGGAGATTGCCGAGCGAACCGAGGAGCTGCGCAACCCCGAGGCGCGCAAGCCTCGTGCAGCAGCGCCCGCGCCCACGCAGGCCGGCAACGGCAAATCAAACTTTGCCGGCAAACCCTCCCCTGCCGGCAAGTCCAAAAAGAAGAAGTTCTACGCCAGCAAGCCCAAGGGCAAATAACAAAGTTGCGGTGGAATACGGACTGTTTTACCTGGAATTAGGCAAATATAGACCGTATTTCACCGCAACTCATAGTGGGATGGCGGACGCCGTCCTACCCTTGGGTGACCAGGCGGTAACCGATACCCACGTGTGTCTGGATATAGCGCGGATGCGCGGGGTCGGACTCGATCTTCTTGCGCAACGTGCCCATAAAGACACGCAGGCTCGCCAGGTCGCTCTTGGTCGCCGTGCCCCAAATCTCGTGCAAAATAAACTGGTGCGTCAGTACCTTGTCGGCGTTGTGTGCCAGCAGGCACAGGAGCTTATACTCGATCGGCGTCAGGTGCAACTCCTCGCCATCCATCGTGGCAATGCCGGCATCAAAATCGATATGCAGCTCACCGGTATCGAACGAGCCCTCGGAGACAACGCCGCCCGTTTGCGCGTACGAAAGGCGCCTGAGCGTCGTGCGAATACGTGCGAGCAGCTCCTCGACCGAAAACGGCTTGGTCAGGTAGTCGTCGGCGCCGGCATCGAGCGCGCGGATTTTGTCCGCATCCTCGCTGCGCGCCGAGACCACGATAATCGGCATGCCCGACCATGCGCGCACCGACTCCACCACCTTGACGCCGTCCATATCGGGCAGGCCCAGATCGAGCAGCACAATGCTCGGTGCCTGCGATGAGGCGGCGGCGATGGCGGCATGGGCGGTCTCCACAGCCATATGGCGCAAGCCGTGCGCCTCGAGCGCGGCAACGATAAGGTTGCGGACAGCGGGGTCGTCCTCAACGACCAAGATGAGCGGTTTTACGGCAGAGTTCGGCACGGCGCTACTCCTTATCAAACGAAACATCGGCGACGGGAAGCTCAATCGTAAAGACCGAGCCGTGCGGGTCCGCCGCGGCAACCTCTATGCTACCGCCATGCGCCAGCGCAATGGAGCGGCAGAGCGAAAGCCCCAGGCCCACACTACGGTGGCTGTCGGCCAGGCCATGGTTGGCGGTATAGAACGACTCAAAGATCCGCTCGCGGTCCTCGGGCGCAATGCCCGGGCCGTCATCGGCCACCGAGCACGCCACGCGTCCATCGTCGACGCTAATCGAAATCATGATATGCGAGCCTGTGGGCGTATAGGTGATGGCGTTGTTCACCAGATTGACCACCAGCTGCACCATCAGGCGCGCATCGACGTTGACGAGTGCCGGCTCATCGCACGCCACCACCTTAAGGTCGTGCTCGCGCACGGCAGGGTTCACGTGGCGCAGTGCCTCCTCGACGATATCGTCCATGAGCTCGAGCGTTGTCGACAGATGCATGCCGCCACCCTCGAGCTTGGTGATGGCGAGCAGATTCTCGACGGTGGCGTTGAGCCACAGCGCATCCGAGCGAATGGATAGAAGCAGGCCGCGGCGCGTCTGGGCATCGAGCACGGCGGTGCCGGTCGAGCCCTGATCGAGCAGTACGTCGGCATTACCCGAAATACTGGTAAGCGGCGTGCGCAGATCGTGCGAGATGGAGCGCAGCAGGTTGGCGCGCAGCTGCTCGTTTTTTGCGAGCACCGCCGCTTCCTCGCGGGCCTCCATGGCGCGGGCGCGGTCGAGCGCCAGCTCGCCTTCGCTCACGATGGCATCGGCAAGTGTCCGCTCCTCGTGCGTCAGCACGTCGGGCTCGGCAACGATAGCCAGCACGCCCACCACCGAGGCGGGGTCACCCGAGCGCACGAAGCCGTCGCCCGTGCGAACCGTCAGGTAGATGCCATAAAACGCCGAGCCGCCAAACGTGGCGTCGAGCGGCATTCCCACATAGGCGGACGCCGAGAGCCGCGGCGGCATCTGCGGCGCCAGTTCATGCACCGGTGCGGCATCGCCCACGGCCGTGTATGTCGAACGCGGCAGCAGGTCATCGCCCTCGGCGTCGGCGCTGTACCATACGACCGGACAGCCCGAAAGACGCGCCAGCTGCGTTGCCATGGCGTGAACGATCTGCTGCTCGTCGGCGCACCGCTGCAGCATGCGGTTGGTCTCGAGCACCATATGCGTGCGGCGGTCGCTGGCGGCAGCCTGCGCCAAGGCGCGGCGCAGGGCCAACGCAATCGAGCTCGACACAAGCGAGACCACGAACATGATGAAGAACATGCCGGGATAGCCGCGGTCGATAAGCGACAGCGAGTAGCGCGGGTCGACAAACAAGAAGTTGTAGAGCGCCACGGCGGCAGCCGAGCTCAGCAAGCAATACAGGCGACTCCAGGTAAAGAATGCGCACAGCTGAACGGCGAACACATAGACGATCATGATGCTCGGCGCGAGACCCGGATGGTCGAGCAGCGCGCCCACAATCGTCGCCGCGACCAGCAGCCCCACCGATACGCAGGCGTCATACAGAGGAGTGCGGCGCGTCAGCGTTGTGCGCCGCCACCAAAAGCTATCGGCAATAACGCCGTCCGTACGGACGTCCATCAGTGCCCCGCCCCTCTCTCAAAAACAAAAACCACCACAAAGGGACAGGCACCTTTGTGGTGGTTTCCCTTGTGGTGGTTCCAAGTGTAAAGCCTTTGCAGTCTGCGGTCGCTAGACAAACAGCGCGTGCGCGAGCAGGGCACACACGCACACCGCTCCAAATACCAGTGCCACGATCGAGATCACGCGGTCGGCCATATCCATGTTGGCACGGTTCGTCAAAAACCGATCTTCGGCGGCGTCGGCGCGTGCCTCACGTACCAGCTCGGCAACCACCTCGCGGCCATCAAGCATCTTTGCATCCATGTTTGCCTCC
The DNA here is from genome assembly GCA_905213265.1 of uncultured Collinsella sp. Lineage (GTDB taxonomy): Bacteria > Actinomycetota > Coriobacteriia > Coriobacteriales > Coriobacteriaceae > Collinsella. The sequence goes on along the minus strand of CAJMHR010000025.1, from coordinate 26,417 downwards.
CCGGTCTCAATCTTGTCCATCGAAAACCAACTCCATGCAACTGTCGGCGCCTACGGCCGCTCGTTGGGGGCCAGGCGCTGCATCTTGTTCACGGCCTTGAACTTGGTGAACAGCGGCACGTACTCAAAGCTCACGTTGGAGTTCTCCAGGCCGTACCAGCGCGCAGGCGTGCCGGCGGCGCGGCGGATGATGTACTTGAGCGTGATGGCCGTACGCTCGCTCGGCTCCACATCGCTTTCAGGCGCCAGAAGCTTACGAATCAGGACGAACTTGAACGTACCGATGTTACCCGGATCCTTGTAGACCGAGTAGTCATGCGTCTGCGCCGGTAGCTCGCCGGTGGCAGCCAGGTCCTGAACGACCTGACGCAGGTAGGCATTGACGCGCTGGTTGATCTTGTAGCCCAGGTACAGATGCACGCGGAACACGTAGTCGGTGCCGAACGTCTCGACCGAATAGGCAAAGGTATGCGGCTCGTCCATGGTCTCGACGTTCACAAACCACCAGGCGCGAGCACGCTTGGGATGCTTGTCCAAGATCGAGTAGACGATATCGCGGTCGATGTAGTCGGTATGGGTGTCCTTGGTCAGGTACACGACGTTGTCGCTCATGCGCTCATAGCGATCGTCGTCGCGCAGGCGCTTGAGCTGCGGCAGGTAGCTGCGCAACGGCAGCAGCGTAAACTGGCGCTGCTCGACCGCCGTGCCGTTGTACCAGCACACCATAATGCCCATGATGAGTGCAGCCATGAGGATGGTGAAGTAGCCGCCGTGGAAGAACTTGGTGAGCGAGCTCACGAAGAAGAAGCCTTCGAGCAAAAGGAAGAAGGCCGCGAAGATCCACGGAGCAACCTTGAGCTTGCGCTCCTCGTGCAGGTAGAAGAAGAGCAGCAGCGTGGTGCACATCATAGTCAGCGTAATGGCAAGGCCGTAGGCGGCTTCCATATGCGCCGAGTTCTGGAACAGCAGCACCACGATGACGCAGCCGACAAGCATGACGTTGTTGACCATGGGGATGTAGAGCTGGCCCTTGGTCTCGGCAGGATAGAAGACCTGCATGTGCGGCATGAGGTCCAGACGGCTGGCCTCGGACACCAGCGAGAATGCGCCGGTGATGAGCGCCTGCGAGGCAATGATGGCCGCGACGGTGGAAAGGCCTACGGCAAACGGGCGCAGGCCCGGGGCGAGCATCTGGTAGAACGGGTTGAGGTCGGCAATGCCCATGAGCTCGGGGTTGGCAGCGTTGTTCATAAGCCAAGCGCCCTGGCCCATATAGGAAAGCAGCAGGCAGCACTTAACGAACGGCCAGGTAGCGTAGATGTTGCCGCGGCCGACGTGGCCCATGTCGGAGTAGAGCGCCTCGGCACCGGTGGTGGCGAGGAAGCAGCTGCCCAGAATCATGATACCCGCGTGGTTGTTGGGGCTCAGCAAAAAGGCGATGCCGCGCACCGGGTTGAGGCACAGCAGCACGGCGGGGTGCTGGAAGACAAAGAACAGACCCGTGCCGCCCAGGAACAGGAACCACAGCGTCATGATGGGGCCAAAGGCGTGACCGATCTTGGCCGTACCGATGCGTTGCACCAAAAAGAGCGCGATGATGATGGCGAGCGTAATGGCGACGACGCGGCCCTGGTCATCGCCCAGCACGGCATGGACCGCCGGGATGGTGCGCAGGCCCTCGATGGCCGTGGTAACGGTAACGGCCGGCGTCAGGATGCCGTCGGCGAGCAGCGCGGCGCCACCCAGCATGGCGGGGATGATAAGCCACTTGCCACAGCGCTTGACCAGGCTGTACAGGGCAAAGATGCCACCCTCACCATGGTTATCGGCGCGCAGCGAGATGAGCACATACTTGATGGTGGTCAGCAGCGTGACCGTCCACACGACAAGGGAGAGCGCGCCGAGCACGAACTCCTCCGTCACGCTTCCGATGCCGCCGTTGCCGGCAACGAGCGCCTTGGTTACATACATAGGGCTGGTGCCGATATCGCCGTACACCACGCCCAGCGTGACGAGCATCGCCGAGATGCTCACAGGAATCGCAGCGTGCGAGGCTGCCTCCTTGGCCTTTTGTTCCATAAGCCGGTTTCCTCCCAACTTTAATGTTCGAAGGAATTATAGGTAATCGGCCCATGTTTGAATGGCACTGTTTTCCCAGCTAAATAAACATTTATACGGCCTTTAGGCCACCTCGGCGATATGGAATGTGACAAAGGGACCGTCCCTTTGTCACATCGCCGCATTCGTTACTTGCCGAGCCAGTTTTTGAACCACCACTCCATGGAACGGCTCATCTCGGCCATAAAGGGGCTCGCGTGCTTGCGGGTGTAGATATCCACCACGCGCTCGCCTACCTCGCGGGCATGCGGACGGAACATCGCGTCCATCTCGGCCACCTGCGCGTCCATGGTCGCAGCATCGGCGCGGCAGTAGCGCTCCTCGTGCACCAGGTTCACCACGGGGTGCGCGATTGCCGGGCGCTCCTTACGGGGCGTGCCGATGATGAGCATCGACAGCGGCATGGTATAGGGCGGCAGATCCAGCAGCTCGGCCACTTCCTCGGCATTCTCGACGATATCACCGATGTAGCAGCTCCCCAGCCCCAGGGCCTCGGCGGCAACCACGGCGTTTTGCGCGGCGATCACGGCGTCCTGGGCCGCGATGGCAAAGTCGCCCAAACCCGGCGCGCGGCGGGGCGCTTTACCCGTGCGCTCGACAAACTCGGGCTCAAAGCAGCCCACGTGCTCAAACAGATCGATCCACTTGGCATAATCGACCACAAATATCAGTGCCCAGGGCGCCTTGGCGATCATGGGCTGGTGGTCGCACAGGTCGGCCAGACGGTCCAGCGTAGCCTGCTCGCGAATGCTCACGATGGAATACATCATCATGGCGCCCGCCGACGGCGCGCGACTCGCCGCATGCAGAATCGCCGCCCGCTGCTCGTCGGTCACCGCCACGGGACGGTCGTCGTCATCACGCGCGAAGGCACGCGTGGAGGAACGGTGCTCCAACGTGTCCAGCACCGCATTGCCCGTCGTCTCGACCGGATAACCGTTCGCATCCACGCCCGCAGCTCCGCCGCAGTACTCGGCACCCGTCATACAAACCTGCTCGCCCATAGCTCTATCCTCGCTAATTCTTTAAGAAGCCTTTACGTTTCCGTGTAATTCCCGTCCATTATCGCGCAGGTCGCCACTACATTGCGCCACACCGCCACACGTGCGCGTTAATATGGCTGGTTGTTGTGCGCAGACACCAATTGCAGCGCATATCTTGGTAACAATCGGGTAAACCCCCGCTTTCGTACGTTTTAGTTTGTGAGGAGTCTCAGCATGTTCGCTGCCGCCATCTCGCTCGTCGGTCTTGCGGCGACCGTCTACCTTGTCTTGCGCGAGGCCAAGGCCATTCGCGCTCAGTCGGGCACCGTTGCCAAAAGCGCTCTTGGGTGGAGCGTCGCCTTCGGTCTTTTCCAGGTCTTTTTGACCATTTGGGGCGCCATTGGCCTCGTCGCCCAAAACGAGCCGCTCGCCTTTGTGATGCTCATCCTGACCAACGCCATCCTCACCGGCTGCGCTTGGGCCAGCATCGCACGCGACCGCATCGCCCCGCGCGTCTTTGCGTTCGCCGCGCCCGACGCCCCCGCTCCCACCGGCAAGCTCGCCCGCCTGCGCGGCGCCTTTGTGGGCAAGCCACTCGTCGCCGCCGTGCTGTGCCTGCTGCTCGCCGGCGTCTTTGCGCTGCTAGGCATGGAGGTATCGTCCAACCACGACTTTACCTGGGTCTACCCCCTGTGCATCCTGCTCGAGTGGGCCATCATCACCACGCTCATGACCGGCCTGTTCTTCCTGTTCCAGCGCCACGGCGCAGCTCCCGCGGTCCTGGCCTTTGCCCTCTTTGTCCTGGGCATTGCCGAGTTCTTCGTCATCACGTTTAAATCCATGCCCATCCAGCCGGGCGACCTTTCGGCCATCTCCACCGCCGCCGCGGTCGCCGGCACCGGCTACACCTTCTCGATCTCACTGTTCTGCGTGCTGTCCATGGGCTTTACCGCCATCGCCATGCTGCTGTGCGAGTACGCCGGCCTGGTGGCACCGCACCGTCAGAAGGGCGCCGCCAACGCCAAGCGCATCCTGCTCACCAACCTGCTCGTCGCCGTACTGTGCCTGGGCGGCGTGACCGCGCATGTCACCCTCATCGACTACTACAACACCCTCGGCATCACCGTCTACACCTGGCGCCCGCTCGAGAGCTACTGGCGCGAGGGCTACCTGCCCGCTTTCATTAGCGCAGCGCAGTCCATCAAGCCGCCCAAACCCGCCGACTACTCCGTCGACGATGCCAAGGCCACGCTCAAAAAGTACGTCAAAGCCTACGACAAGTCCGACGCCGCCAAGAGTGACGAGCGCACCGCCGCAAAGGAGCAGTTCGACAGCGAGAAGCCCACGGTCATCGCCATCATGAACGAGACCTTCTCGGATCTGTCGATCTACCAGAACATGCGCGCCGGCTACGAGGGCCCGCAGTACTTTAAGAACCTGTCCAACTGCCTCAGCCGCGGCAAGCTCTATGTGAGCGCCTACGGCGGCGGTACCGCCAATACCGAGTTTGAGTTTATGACCGGCAACTCCATGGCCAACCTGGGCTCGGGCGTGTACCCCTACACCATCTACAACATGGAAACGACCGGTAATCTGGCAGAGCAGTTCAAATCGCTCGGCTATTCCACCACGGCCATGCACCCCAACCACGCGACCAACTGGAACCGCGAGAACGTCTACAAGGACTTTGGCTTTGACCAGTTCCTGTCTATCAACGATTTCCAGGGAGCCGACACCCTGCGCGGCATGGTGACCGACCAGGCTACCTACGACAAGATTCTTGAGCTGCTCGACCAGAACGCCGATCCGCAGTTTATCTTCGACGTGACCATGCAGAACCACTCGGGCTACGATACGGGCCTGCTGCCGGTCGACAAGCAGATGCACCTGAACATCGACACGACCGACCTGGACGCCAAGACCGTCGAGGACGGCACGCTATCCGATGTCGACGAGTATGTCTCGTGCATCGAGCAGTCCGACCAGGCGCTGCGCTACTTCCTCAACGCCTTGAGCAAGCTCGACCGCAAGGTGGTCGTGGTGTTCTGGGGCGATCACCAGCCGTTCTTCCCGTCCAAGTTCAACGACAAGTGGTTTACCGGCGAGGACGATGCCACGCATCAGGAGCGCCTGTGGCAGACCGACTACATCATCTGGGCTAACTACGACGTTGCCGGCTGCGACCAGACGAGCGAGGTCGACGACCTGTCCACCAACTACCTGTCCACCCAGCTGATGCAGCTGATCGGCGCACCGCTGACCGACTACCAGAAAGCGCACATGACGCTGCGTAAGTCGCTGCCCGCCATCAACTCGGTGGGCTACGAGGACGCCAGCCTGCGCTGGGCGCTTTCCTCCAACGTCACCGGTGACGACGCCGCAGCGGCAGCCGCCACCAAGGCGCGCGAGGATTACGCCAAGATGCAGTACTACGAGATGTTCCGCGACGGCAAGAACGTCTACACCGAGCACTTCCAGACCGAGGCCAACGAGACCGACCCCAACCTGGCACCGGGTACGACCAAGATCAAGTAGCGGGTCACTCATAACTGGTTCGTCTGCCCGGCGGCGCGGAACGTAAGGTTCCCTGCTCGGACAGTCCTGCTCGCACGGAGAGCACATTAAGTGCTCTCCGGCTCGTGCGGAACTCGCGATGAACCTTACATTCCGCGTCGCCGGGCAGACGCCTCGGTGTTGAAGCGCGGCTTGTCATGGGGACACCTGCTGAACATATATAAGTTGAAGGCCACGCCATGTGGCCTTTTTGCATCCGGAAACCGTGTCCCAGAATTCACGTCCGGAGTGGGATGCGGCTTCCGCTTACGGCCCCGTTGGGAAACTCCATCCCACTCCGATCGCAAATTCCGGGTCGCAGTTTCCGCCAGAGCCCTCAACCGGAAACTGCATCCCACTCCAAAGGCGAATTCCGGGACACACTTTCCGAAACCCCATCCATCCGGAAAGCACGTCCCACTCTGAATACATCCAGCGAACATATGCGAGCGTGTTGTCCAGAACGGCCTCGTCATCGGGGTGATGGAAAATATCGTCCCAGACGCTTGCCATCGTTGCGCCCACGAGTGTCAAGAAAAAAGCCTCGAGGATTTCGAGGCTTTCACCATTTGTATTGTTTTGCGCGAAGGACCGCGAACGGCGAAGCTACTCTCCCAGCACGGCCTTCTTGGCGGCTGCAGCCATGTTGTCCAGATCTTCCTTGGTGGGATGGTCCTTCGCGGCAACCCAGTTGTCGAGCAGCATCTTATAGCGAGCGTTGTCGGGATCTTGCTCGAGCATGGCCTCGTAGCGCTGCTTGACCGCGGGGCCCATCTTGCCCTGGCACATCGCCCAGCCCGCAAGCTCGGCATCCCCAGCCAAATTGGAAGTTACGCGGTCGATAATCTGCTGATAGTAGCTCTGGTCGGCCCCAAAGCCGCAGGTGCCAAACAGGAACACGCGCTTGCCGTGCAAGGCGGAGAGCAACGCCGCGACCGAAGGCGTGCACGCGCCCTTGTCGCACCAAAAACCGACGAGCACCGTGTCGGCCGCGCAGGCGCCCTGCGCCTCGAGCGCAACCTGATCTGCATCCGCATCGTCGCTCAACGCCGCGGCATGGACAAACTCAACACCCGCAGCCTGCAGAGCGCGCTTGATCGCGCCCGAAACCATCCTGGTATTACCGCTCTTGCTGTTAACCACCAAAGAGCACGTCATAGTCACGTTGCCTCGTATCCCCCAAAACTAAAGCCACTAATGCAATTTATTAGATGACTATCTTAGTACTAACGTGACAGATGTAAACCACCGTCTGTTGATTGGCGACGCAGACGACATCTTTGGACAGATTTCGAACAGTATGTACTTCGGATTGAAACCGCCGCAGAGCGTTTCACAAATGTCCGAAAAACTGTTTCACAAAGCGCCGTCAAATTGTTTCATATGATACCGTCAATTTGTTTCACGAAATACCGTCAAATTGTGTCATGGTTTTTCGTCAAAATGTTTTACGCGCTGGTAAGATGCTATAAAACAAAATGTTCTTTGAATGGCGGGGAGTACGATGACTAGGTATATGAGTAGATGTATCGATCGCTCAATCGAACGCGATCTTGGCATTTTTGGTGCCGTGCTCATTCAGGGACCGAAGTGGTGCGGAAAGACGACTACGGCCCAGCGATTCGCTGAATCATCGCTGTCTCTCTCCGACCCTGCCGGAGACTTTGCCGCACTGCAGCTTGCCAGGATCGACCCAGCTCAAGCAATAGTCGGCGCAACGCCGAGACTCATCGATGAGTGGCAGGAAGAGCCAAAACTGTGGGACGCAATACGTTTCGAATGCGATCGTCGAACCGGTGAGCCAGGGCAGTTTTTGCTTACGGGGTCAGCAACACCAAACGATGCCGACCAACCGATGCACAGCGGCATCGGGCGCATATCACGCTTGCGCATGGAAACAATGACTCTGGCCGAACTCGAGGTTTCCTCAGGGGCGGTCTCGCTCGAATCGCTGCTTAACGGATGCCCCATCAAGGCGGCACTTGGATCCATCAACGGCATCGCCGATATCGCCGAATTGCTATGTCGCGGTGGTTGGCCTCAGGCGGTTGGCAAGACGACTGCCGATGCAATGCGTATATCCGCTGCCTACATCGACGGTGTCTGCGAATCGGATGTTTCGAGGGTCGACGGCGTGAAGCGTGACCCGGAGAAAGTCAGGGCTCTTCTGTCTTCGCTTGCGCGCAACGAATCCACTCTTGCCGGCGAAAAGTCTCTTGAGAAAGACCTCGGCGGTGATGTATCGAGAAGTACGCTGCGGCGCTATACGGATGCCTTGCGCAGAATACACATCATCGATGATATCCCGGCTTGGCATCCGGCACTCAGGTCTCCGGTAAAGCTGCGGCAAAGTGCGAAAAGGCACCTCGCCGACCCTTCGCTTGCCGTCGCACTGCTCGGAGCAAATCCGGAGTCATTGGCATCCGACCCGAAGACGCTGGGACTGCTCTTCGAATCCCTCGTCCTGCACGACCTTAAGGTCTATGCAGCCGCAAATGACTCGTCGGTGTCCCACTACCATGACGCCGACGATCTCGAGGTCGATGCCGTTATACGCAGGCGCGATGGAACTTGGATTGCCGTGGAAGTAAAACTCGGAAGTCCGCAGATCCCCGAGGCATCTGCAAACCTGCTTCGACTCGAGCGCAAACTTGTCGAACGCGGCGAGAGACCCCCTGCGGCCAAGCTCATCGTCATCGGGTTCGGCATGCCGGTCCATACGACGCCCGAGGGCATCATCGTTGCCCCCGTTGACACACTCGCGCCCTAGCGCTGCATTACATGCCCCACGCACCTGCTTACTGGGCGAATTGGCTGCGGTAGAGTTCGGCGTAGAAGCCGCCTGCCGCTAGCAGCTCGTCGTGCGTGCCGCGCTCGATAATCTGGCCGTCGCGCATCACCAGAATGCAGTCGGCGTTGCGGATGGTGCTCAGGCGGTGCGCCACGACAAAGCTTGTGCGACCGGCCATGAGCTCGTCGAATGCCGCCTGCACCTGCAGCTCGGTGCGGGTATCGATGCTCGAGGTCGCCTCGTCCAGCAGCAAGATAGCCGGGTCGGTGAGCATGACGCGCGCGATGCACAGCAGCTGTTTTTGACCCTGGCTAAACGTGCCGCCGTCCTCGCCGATGACCGTATCGTAGCCGCCTGGCAGCTGCACGATAAACTTGTGCGCATGCGCGCGCTTGGCAGCTTCGATAACCTGCTCGCGCGTGGCGTCAGGACAGCCGTAGGCGATGTTTTCCGCCACCGTGCCCTCGAACAGCCAAGTGTCCTGCAGCACCATGCCAAAGGCGCGGCGCAGGCTTGCGCGCGTGTAGTCACGCGAGGAACGGCCATCGACCGCAATGCGACCGGCATCGATATCGTAAAAACGCAGTAGCAAATTGATGAGCGTCGTCTTGCCACAGCCCGTAGGACCGACCAGGGCAAAGCGCATGCCGGGCTTAGCCTCGATGCAGATGTCCTGCAGCAGCTTGCGGTCGAGCACGTAGCTAAAGTCCACGTGTTCAAAAGTCACCTCGCCCTGCGGGGCGGCAAGCTCTACGGCATCCGCCGCATCGGGCTCCTGCTCGCGCGCATCGAGCAGCGCAAACATGCGGCGCGCCGAGGCGTACGCGGTCTGGATCTGCGTAATGACGTTGGTGACCTCGTTGAACGGCTTGGTGTACTGGTTGGCATAGGACAGGAAGATCTGCACGCCGCCCACCGTGAGCGCCGCCGGCACGCCCGTGATCACGCCCACGCAACCGATCACAGCGACCACGGCATAGATGATGTTATTGATAAAGCGCGTGCCGGGGTTGGAGAGCGAACCCATAAACTGCGCGCGCTCGCCCGCGGTGTAGAGCTCGGCATTGAGGGCATCGAAGCGCTGCTGGGCGTTGGGACCATAGGCAAAGGCGTCGACAAGCTTTTGCTCGCCTACGTACTCCTCGATATGACCACCGAGCTGCCCTTGAATGCGCTGCTGAGCCGTAAAGCTCTTGTTGGAGAGCTTGGCGATAGCACCGGCAGCAAAGATGGAAAGCGGCGTGACGAGTACCACCACGAGCGTCATGGTCAGGTTGATGGAAAGCATAAACGCGAGCGTGCCCACAATGGTGATAACGCCGGTGAAGAGCTGTGTGAAGCCCTGCAGCAGGCCGTCACCCACCTGATCCACGTCGTTGACCACGCGGCTCATGAGGTCGCCGTGGGCATGGCTGTCGATAAAGCTGAGCGGCATACGGCTGAGCTTGTCGCTCGCCTCCACGCGCATGTCGCGCACCGTCTCGTAGGACAGGCGGTTGACGCAGTAGCCCTGTAGCCACTGGAAGGCCGCAGCACCTACGACGACAATCGCGAGCTTGGTAACGAGCGGCAGCAGTGCGTCAAAGCTCACCTGCCCGGCGGCAACGATCAGGTCGATGCCCTCGCCGATGAGGATGGGCGTGTAGAGCTGCAGAATCACGGAGATGGCGGCGCTCACAAACGACGCAACAAACGAAATGCGATGCGGACGAACGTAGCCCAGCAGGCGGCGGGTCACCGCACCCACGGGATAGCGCTCGGGATCGCCAGGCTGGCGCGGACCGTCGCCCAGGTCGTTGAGGTTATCGTTACCGGACACGTTGGCCGTCATCGTGGCGACCGAACCGGAGGAAGTGTACGGATTCATTTAGCATCCCTCCTTTGCGCAGACAGATGCGGGGGCGGTCGGAGCGGACGCGGGCGTCGTGCTCCCCTGCTGGCCCTCGAGCTCCTCGCGGCGCAGCTGCGACTGGCAAATCTCGCGATAGAGCTGGCAGGTCGCGTACAGCTCGTCATGCGTGCCCAGGCCCGCAACCGAGCCGTGGTCGAGTACGCAGATCATGTCGGCGTCGCGCACGGTCGAGACGCGCTGGCTTACGATGACGGTCGTGAGCGGCAACCCGCCCTCGGCGGCACCGCGCACACTGCGCTCGCGGATGGCATGGCGAAGTGCCGCGTCGGTCTTAAAGTCGAGCGCCGAGGCGGAGTCGTCCATGATCAATATCTGAGGCGAACCAACCAAGGCACGCGCGATAGTCAGGCGCTGACGCTGGCCACCGCTAAAGTTCTTGCCGCCCGCCTCGACCGGGGCGTCTAAGCCCTGCGGCTTGTTGCGCACGAACTCGCTGGCCTGCGCCATGTCGAGTGCCGCCCAGAGCTCCTCGTCGGTCGCAGCTTCATCGCGCCAGGTCAGGTTGCTGCGGATGGAGCCGCTCACCAGCGATGCGCGCTGCGGAACGGTCGCGACCACACGGCGCAGCTGGTCGAGCGGCCAGGTGCGCACGTCGGCGCCCATCACGCTCACGCTGCCGGTGCTCGCATCGTACAGGCGCGGGATGAGCGAGACGAGCGTGGACTTGCCGCTACCCGTACCGCCGATAATGCCGAGTGTCTTGCCCAGCGGGAGTTCCAGCGTCACATCGTTGACAGCATTGGCCGCGCCAGCGCCAAACGAGAAGCTCGCATGGCTCAAGCTCAGCGCGGGAACTGGAGCGACATTGCCCGGCTTGGGCAGCGCGACCGGCTGGTTGCCCTCGTCGGTGATGCCCGGCACGCAATTGAGCACCTCGTTGATACGCGACGCGCTGGCGCTCGCCTTGGTAAAGACCACGACCAGGTTGGCGACGTACACGATGGAGGTCAGGGTCTGCGTCATGTAGTTCACAAACGCCATGACCTGGCCCTGCGTAAGCTCGCCCACGCTGACCTGGATGCCGCCCACCCACAGGATGGCGCACACGCCCAGGTTCATCACCAAAAACGTGACGGGGTTGAGAATCGACGAGAGCTTGCCCACCGCGATGGCAGTATTGGCCTGGTCGTCGGCGGCCTGCGCAAAGCGCTCGCGCTCGTGATCTTCGCGCACGAAGGCGCGAACCACGCGGGCGCCCGAAAGGCCCTCGCGGCAGATAAGCGCGATGCGGTCGAGCTTTGCCTGCAGCTGCTTGTAGTACGGAATGCAGCGCGCCATGACAAACCAAAACACCAGGCCGATAGCGGGCGTGCAGATCAAGAAGATCATGCCGAGCTTAAGGTCGATGGCAAGGGCCGCGCACATGGAGCCCACCGCTAGAAAGGGCCAGCGGATGAGCATGCGCACGCCCAGCGCCACAGCGAGCTGGACCTGGTTAACGTCGTTGGTGATGCGGGTGATGAGCGACGGCGTGCCAAAGCGGTCGAGCTCGGCATAGCTCAGCTTGTTGATGTGCTTGTAGAGCGCGCCGCGAATGTCGGTGCCCATGCCCTGCGAGGTGAGCGCCGCCATCTTTTGGCAGACGAGCGTAAACGAGATGCCGATCACGGCCATGGCGGCAAGTAGCATGCCGTAGTGGATAACGGCGCTCACGTCGTGCGAGCCAATGCCCTTGTCGATCATCTGGGCAATCACCAGCGGCGTCAGCAGGTCAAAGATCACTTCGATCAGCTTACACGCAGGGCCAATCACCATATACCGGCGAAACTTACCACCAAAACGCCTGAGCAGCTCAATCATGTATAGGCGCTCCCTATCATCATTCACACTCAATCCGAATCATGATAGTACGGTGAGCCCAAAAGAAGCGTAAACAACTCGTCATTTCTAATGGGATTCGGTTTCCAAAGAAGCGGAGAGGCGCGCACCCAGCCAGTGTCGGGTCGACCACTTGGTATACTTGCATTAGTGCTACCAAGTTAGTCGCCGACCCTTGAAATGAGGTGCCGAGATGAACGACATTCTCGCAAGAAGAGCAAGACGAGCAACTGTGGGCATCGCCCTTTCCGCGGCACTTGTCGCGGGAATCGCCCCCGTAACGGCGATCGCTGCAGAAACCAGCGCCCCCACCGGTGCGGCCGTTTCGCAGACGAGCGCCGCCAACGGCAATTCGGGCGCCCCGCAGACAGAAGACGCGGCCGCCGCAAAAGAAAAAGCGTATGCAGCCATGCAGGAAGCGCTCAAAAACCTCGAGGCCGCAAAAAACGCCGCAAGTCCCGAGAAAATTGCGAGATTCAATGATGACATTACCGCTTTTCAAGAGATCTACGACATGGTGGCGGCGGAAGCCGCCAAACGGAGGGAACGCCTTCCCGCCATGCAAGCGAACGTCGATGCAGCCCAAGCCAAATACGATGAGGCCCACAGCCGGACAAGCGGCCTTCAGGCAGAATTAGATAAGGCACTTGAAGCACTCGGCGGCGAGGAGCCCAGCACAGCTACTAAAGAGCATATTAAGCAGTTGCGACGTGAGATCATGTCGGCAGAAAGGCGAGAGAAATCTTGTGAAGATGATCTTCACTCCTACCGACGCCGGCTCGAAAGCCAGGAAAGACAGGTTCAGGATTCCGAAAGTGAGGCGCAGGAAGCTAAAGCCCACATCGACGAGGACATAGCCAAGCGAAATGCGCTCCTCGGCGATTTGGAAAAGGCGCAAGCGGCCTATGACGACGCCTGCAAGGCATACGAAGAGGCAAAGGCCGCGGCAGACAAGGCCACCTCGCCCGAGATAACGAAACCGACCGAGACGACGCCTCCCTCCGGCTCAACGCAACCCGCCGAGGCGACACCGCCCGTTGCCTCACCTGCAACCGGCAAAGACGCCCTACCAAGCTCCACCAAGCAGGCGAACTCGAGCAGCGGCAAGCAAGCAAATACGACCGCCGGCAAGCTCGCGAACACGGGCGACACAGCGCCGAGCGCAATCGCACTCGCAGGAATCGCCGCCGCAGGCCTCGGAATAACCGCCACGGGCGTACGCCGCATCAAGAACTCAAAATAGCTGCCAGCGGTTATTGTCTTCGCCAATCCACAAGCCCAGAGACAAAAAGAGGTCCGTTTCCCCACCTAGGGAAACGGGCCTCTTTAACTGCAAAAATTCAAGCAACAGCACCGCCGACTCTTGAAGCACATCGCCACCGCGCTCCAAACAACGCCAACGAGCAGCATTCCTTAAGGGATAGATTTAATTAGGCTAACGCGCCTTTACGGGTGATTTTTGGACGATGCGGTTCCGGTGCCGGCGGGCTGTTTGGTAGTCGAGCGATCCCGCAGGCAAAGCCGAGGACCAGCGAGACACCAAACACTTCGCCGCCTCCTGGACCGCGTAGCCATCGATGTTTTGGCAAAGCCAGCGAGCGCCACCCAGAGCGAACAAGTTGGCATGAAAAAGGCAAGGCATAGACCTTCTGGTCATGCCTTGCCTTTTGAATGACAAATTGTCGCTCTGGGTGGCGCGCAGCGTCGAGCATTGCGCGGTTTGGTAAAACCGCGCAAAAAGAAAGCCCGTGCGCTCGATGGATTCGGATGCCCGACAGAGGCTCCTTATGGCTGCTTCCTTCCGGACCTGACCAGATTCGGAACATGTCGTCATCCGAACCCATCGAACGCGCTAGGCGCTCGGTATATCTTACCTGCTCCCGCCCAACAGGGCAAGTGGGGCGAACCCATCGGATGGATTCGCCCCACTCGTGCATATCGCTAACGGCGCCTGCGGTACAGGACCGCGCCGCCCACTGCGGTCAGCGCGCCGATGCCGGCCATGACCGCGAGCGCCTCGACCGGTAGGCTGCGGTCGCCGGTGTCGGGCATGCCGCCCTTGGAGCCGCCGCCGGAGCCGTTATCGGAACCGCCGCCCGAGCCACCGCCCGGCGTGCCGGGGTTCTCGGGGGTGCTGGGGGTCCCGGGATTCTCAGCGTAGCTGTTGGTGAAGACCGGCGGCAGGTTGGCGTCGCCCTCGTAGGAGACCTTCGCCGACAGGTAGCCCGTCTTGGTGTCATCTGCCGCCTCGTCGCTCACCGTGACGACGATCTTGCGCACCGCCTTGTCGTAGGTCACGTGCGCCTGGCCGTCGTCGACCTCGCTCACCGTGAAGGTGTAGGTGCCAGCCTGCTTGAAGGTCAGCGCATCGAACGTGACGCTGCCGTCCGCGGCATTCTTGGCGGTCGACATGACCTTACCGTCCCGGCTCTTGAGCTCAAAGCCAAACTGGCCCGCCTTGAGCTCGGCGCCCTTGAGCACCTTGGCGGCGCCCAGCTTGAGGGTGACGGGTGCGGCCTCGTAGCCGTTGGTGAAGGTCACCGAGGTGTCGTTCGCGGCATTGCCCTCGGCATCCATGAGCTCGTGCTTGACGGCGAGCGTGCCGTTACCGGCGTCGACAACCGTCGTGCGTACGCGGTACGTCGCCCTGTCGTACGTCACGCCGCCCGCCGTGCCGGCGACCTCGCGCAGCTCATAGCTGTGCGTGCCGGGCGCGGTGTAGGTGACGGGGCTGAGCACGACCGTGCCGTCGGCGGCGTTCTTGCCCGTCGCCGCAACGCTCTCGCTGCCGTCGGCGGCAATCTCGACCAGCTGGAACTCGAACTCGCCCTCGGCCAGGTCACGGCCCTTAAGCTTCTTGCTCACCTTGATCTGGTCGGTGACGGAGCTCGGCGTCGGGTTCACGACGTAGGTGTTGGTGAACTCGAACGCGCCCTTGCCCTCGGGCGTGCCCTCTGCGGGCAGGACCTCCGCGGCGAGCGTGCCCGCGTTGGTGTCCTCGACCACCTTGACCGTGAAGGTCCTGATCGCCGTCGCGTCATTGACCACGCCGTCGGCCGAACCGGACTCGCTCACCCGATAGACGAACGTCTTGGTGCGCAGGCCGTCGCCGTCGATCTCGGCGTCGTCGAGGTCGCTCGGCTGCCTGAACGTGACGTGGCCCAGCCCGACGTTGCCGGCGGCGTCGTTGGTCGCCTCGGTCACTGTCTTGCCGGAGGCGTCGACCGGCGCGGGCGCGCCGTCCAGCGGCTCAATCTTAAAGGTGTACTTGCCCTCGATGTCTCCCTGCGTGAGGCCGAGTCCGGCCTGGCTGAGCGCCAGCGTCTTGGTGCCCGAGAGGTCGACCGTCGCCTCGTTGGTGCCGTAGCCGTTCACAAACGACAGCGTGCCGTCGGAGCCCTCGGGATAGACCACGGCAGTGTCCAGCCCGCCCTTGCCGTTATCGGTCACCTTGACCGTGATGCCGAAGCTCGACGCGGCCGCCGTCACGCCCGCGGGCAGCCGGTCCGTGCCGTCCTCGGATACGGTATAGGGAATGGCCCAGGAGCCGTCGGCGGCCCTGGTGGCGGTGCCGTCCGCCACCATCCGCTCGAGAGCGTCGGTGGTGTAGGCGATGGGCGAGAACGCGAGCCCCGCGGCCTCGCCGTCGCCGGAGGCCCGGTTGGACGCGGTCGCGACCACGTCGCCCTGGGCATCGCGGACGGAGAACGAGAACTCGCCCGCCGCCGCGGCGCGGCCCGTCAGCGTCTTGGTGGCGTTAATTGCCACGTTGCCCTCGCCGCCGAGCGTTCCGGTGGCCTCGTAGGAGTTCTGGAACGCGACCGTCACGGGCGCAGGCGTCTCCGTGGCGTCATCCGCTGTGGAGACCTCGCTGCGGGCGACCTCGACACCGTCCTTGGCAACCGTGGTCGTGACCGTGAGCTTGCCCGTCGCGGCGTCGTAGCCGGGCGCGATGGTCACCGTGCGCGGCGCGGTGTCGTTGGTGTAGCCCTCGCCGCCGAGCTTGGTCTCGGTGACGGTGAAGCGGTAGGTCTTGCCCGCGTCGGCGTCGGTGAACTTCACGTCGCCTTCCGCGGCACCGCCGATGAGGTCGGCCAGGTCGGCCTTCCCATCGTCGGCAGCGGCCACGGCGTAGGCGTCCTTGTCGGTCTTGAGGCCGAGCTTGGCGGCCGTCTCGGCGTCCGCGGCCACGGTGAAGGCGAACTGCCCCGCCTCCATGGCGCGGCCGGAGAGCGTCTTGGACAGGCGCACGCCCGCGCGGGCCGAGTAGTCGAGCTCGGTCGTGTAGGTGTTGACGAAGTCGCCGCCGCTCGCCTCCGCGATCGCGGGCGTCGTGGCCGTGAGGTTGCCGGAGCCGTCGTCGGTCACGGTCACCGTCATCATAGCGACGTGACCGTCGTAGGCCACACCGGCGATGGCAGAGCCGTCATTGGGCCTGACCTCGCGCACCGTGTAGGTGAAGGTCTTGGCGCGCACGCGCTTGCCACCGACCTCGGCGAACTCGGCATCCTTGATGTCATCGAGCGTGTAGCGGATGGAGCCGAAGTCGAAGGCGACCCTATCGCCCGCCTTGGTGCCGGCGGCCGTCACACTGACGGTCTTGGAACCGTCGGCAGAGCCCTCGGGCATGGGAGCGCCGCCCTCGCCCGTGAGCGTGAACTGGAAGCTATCGCCCTCAGCCCAGTCGCGGCCCTCGAGCGTCTTGGTGAAGAGCCCCGCGGTGGAGACGTCTCTGCCCTCGGCGGCCGTTCCGTACGTGTTGGTGAACGCGACGGTCGCGCCGTCCTCGGTCACGGCGCCTTCGGCCTTGGAGCCGTCAGCCCCGTTGACCGTGGTCGTATAGCCCTCGGCGGCGTCCTCGGTCACGGTGTAGCGCGCGCCCACGGGCAGGCCGGCGATGGCCTTCTCCCCACCGTCCTTAAGCGTGAAGGTCGCCTTGCCGTCCGCGAACGTCACGGCGTGCTCACCCTTGCCGAAGGTGCCGGAGACGGGCTCGCCGTCCCCGTCGGCCAGCGCGACCGTGAAGCCGAACTCGCGCTGGCTGTCGCCGCCGACGACCTTCTTCTTGACGGTGAGGCTGCCGGTCTTGGCGGTGTTGGTAAAGACCGCCGCCTCGACCGTACGCTCAGCAGCGTCGCCCGCATCGTCGGTCAGCTGTGCAATCTTGGTCTTGGCAGACAGCTTACCGGCGCCGTCGTCGGTCACCGTGACGGTGGCACGATAGGTGGCCTTCGAGAAGATGAGCGACGTCTCGTCACCCGGCTGCTCGGCGATCACATAGGTATAGGTACCGGGCTTGGTGTACTCGATGGTACCGAAGTTGCCAACCTGGGCATCCTTGTGCAACTCAATCGCCGACACGCCGTCCTTGGCGCCCTTGGGCATGGGTGCCTCACCCTGGGCAGTCAGCATCATGGTAAAGGCATCCGATGTCATCCAGTTGCGTCCGGAGATCTTCTTTTGCACCTTAAAGGCGTTTTCCACCTTCGTGGACTCCACGCTGTAGACGTTGGTGAAGCCCACCTGCGTCGCCTGTCCGACGGTACCCTTCTGGGGGTTCGCCTTATCGGCAACCGCAAATCCGTCCTCACTCGTCATGAGGGCGCCCTTGGAGTCAAGCTCCTGCACCTCGTAGCGAGCGCCCACGGGCACGGTAACCGTCACGGAGCCGCCGGCCTTAAGCGCGATGGTGTCACCGCTCTTGATCTGTCCACTTACATAGGTGCCGTTGGTGCCGCTGGGACGGCCAGCATACGCAAAGGTACCGGTCAGAGGCGTTGCGCCATCGGCCTGGTAGAGCAGCACCTTAAAGGTAAATGCCTTGTTGGGCGCGACAATGCCTTCGGCGGCCGTGACCGTCTTGCTCAGCGTCAGGCGGCCGTCAGACACCTCGTCGGTAGTGGTGTTGGTCTTGACGGCAGGGTTGTTGCCGACCGCCACCGACGCCTGGTTGGAGATGTCGCCCGAAGCGCCACCGCTCTTAAACGCGTCCTCGGTCACGCGAACCTTAAACTGAACCGTGCCCTCCTTGCCTGCGGGAACGTCCTTCAACGTCCAGGTAAGGTTGCCGTCATTGTCCTTGGAGCCGGCATCCTTATGGTCGCCGGCGAACTCCACGAACTCGGTTCCCGCGGGAACGGCATCGGTAATCACCACCGTGGCAGGTGCGTTCTCGGTGTTCTTGTAGCCGATGGTGTAGGTGAGCTCATCACCCAGCGCCACACCCGACTCATTCGAATCCTGGGCATCGCTCTCGGACTTCTTGGGCACGTAGTTGGTCGTGGTGCCGGTATAGCTCTTGTTGCCAACCCAAACGGTGGCAGTGTTATTGATGGTGCCGACAGCGCTTTGGGCGTCCTTCACAGCATCCTCGGTAATCTTGACGCGCACGCGCACCGAACCGTGGCTGCCCGCGGGCTGCTCACCCAGGTTCCAGGAAAGCGACTGACCGCTCGCAGCGCCCTTATCGGCATACTCGCCCTCAAAGGCCTCGAACACAACGCCGGCAGGAAGCTCGTCGGTCACGGTCACGTTGGCCGGAACCAGGCTACCATCGGCACCGGCCTCGGTATTGACCCAGTTAATGGTGTAGACGTAAGAATCGCCCACAGAGAGCAGCTGCCCGTCGATGTCCACATCGGGCTTCGCGACCGTGCCGATCGTCTTGACCTTATCACGCGTATTGTGGAAAACGATCTTGCCGTTCTCGGTACCGTCGCGGTAGGTCACCCTGGGCGTCAGCGTGCCATCGTTGTTGTCAGTCACCTCGAGCAGCACCCGGCACGTCGCGGACGTGTCCACGGGACGCACGCCCTCGGGCAGGTTGGCCAAGCGCTCCTTTGCCACCAGGTTAAAGCTGTAGGTGGTGGTGTGGTCGGCATTGTGCAGCTTGGTGGCAACACCATCCTTCACAGCGCCAGCAAGGTTAATCGTCAGCTCATGGGATCCGCCGAGAGCGCCGCCAAGCTTAAAGTAAACCTTGCCGAAGTCGACCGTGGCGATACCGTTATCGCTCGCCTGGGTCTTACCCTCATCCATCCATACGAGCTCGCCGTCGGCCTTCTCCGCATACAGGTCAAACGTATACTGACCCGCCTCAATCTTGTCGCCGGAATCCATTACCTTCTCGGCAGTAAGACCGTCGAATGTTCCGGTCGCAGCGTAGCTGTTGGTAAAGAACACCTGAGCCTTGGCAACACCGTTCTCGGAGCTAAAGGTCATTGCGTCGTCGACATCTTCAACTCCGCTGGCGTTATAGTGCCTGGCCGTGGTCACGGTATAGAGCGAACCGTCGCCGCGCTTCTTAATAACCGCAATCTCTACCATCCAATAGGTGGAGTCGTATGTATAGCCGTCCTTATTACCCTTATTTTCGACGATCTTGTAGGTAAACGTCTTACCCGCATCGTCCGTCGCAAAGGTCAGGCCACCCAAAATACCGGTGTGGGACGTACCATCGGTTTGCGGCTCATCGTTGGTAACGGTGAGCTTGCCCTTATCCGCGCGCAGCAGCTTGTTGAGCTTTTCGATTGAAGCATCGCCCTCGCCCGTCACCGTAAAGCCAAACATGCCGGCATGCAGGTCGTGCCCGTTGAGCGTCTTGACGATCTCCAGGCCGCCCTGGAGCTCGTAGCTCGTTGATGTTTGGTAGCTATTGGTGAAGATGAAGCCTTCCGAGCCGGTCGCGCCATCGGCGCGGGCCACAAGTTTACCGCCCTCATCGGTTACGGTAATGGTCAGGACATAAGTGTGCGTGTCATACTTCCACTCGCCGAGACCGCCATTCGGGGCCAGCTCGTTAATCGCAAACGTATACGTGCCCGGCTTGTTAAAGGTAAGCTTCGAAAAGTCAATCTTTTCGTGCTCTCCGTCCTTGAGGCCCTCCTTCGTTTGTGTCTTCTCAACATAGCCGTTGTCCGCACTCATCGAAGAGCCGGTGATGAGCTTGCCATCGATGGCAGTCTTGGTAGCATCGTCAGCCGCGGTCATAGCAAAGGCGAACTTGCCCGGAGCATCAGCGCCGGCAACCACCTTCGTCACGAACGGGGTGTAGGTTGCCGCCTCGGTGACCGTATAGGTGTTCTTGAATTTGACCGTCGCGACACCGGTGGACGTTGCACCAGACGGATAGATCCACTGGCCCTCGAGCTCGTCCTTGCCATCGACCTGCTTGCTTACCGCTGTCGTGACTCTAAGCGTACCGTCGCCGTTATCCGCCACGACAGCCTTAACCGTATGGACCGTCTTGTCGTACGTATAGCCCGTCGCCTTGTCGTCAATCTCGCTCACCGTATAGGTGAACGTCTTGCAGGCATCATCCTGAGTGAAGGTCAACCCACCCGCAGGTATCAAACTAACGGTCTTGGGGGCGTCGGCCTCGACATTTGCGGTCTCAAAGACCTTGCCGTCCGTGGAAATGCCAACCTTGCTGGCAGATATCTCGTCGGCAGGCTTGACGATATAACGGAACGTGCTCTTAGGCGAGCCAAAAATGGTCGCGTCCTTGGGATACGTCAACGTCTTCTCGATCTGCAAACCGCCAGCGGCGCCATAGTCGAGACTTGCCTCATAGCGATTCACAAACGAGACGGCAGGCGTTGTGGCGCCGGCCTCACTTGCATCGTACTGCTGCACGTAGGTAGTCGAATCTTGCTTGAGCTGGACGATCTTTTCGTCCGTCAGCGCGCTCGCGTCGGCACCGTCGCCCAGCAGCTCCGTCACACCCGCACCCTTGAGCACGGTCGTCACGGTGTAGAGCTTGGCAGGGTCGTTCTTGCGCGCAAGAACCTTGACGAGCACGATGGCATCGCCCGTGTAGCCGGTGTCATAGGTGTAGCCGGCAGCAGTAGCAGTAGGCTGGTTCTCGTGGATGCGATAGGCAAACGTACGCCCCAGATCCTGTTCCGTGAGCTCACGGGCAAAGAGCTTCTCTTTCCCGCTTGCGCCCATCACGGCGCTGGACACGCCGGCCCCCGCAGCCGTATTGGACAAGCTAGCCTCGGCGCCGTCGACCGACGTCTGAACGCCGTTGTACCAAAGGCCCGTCACGGCAAAGGTAAACTGGCCCGCGGTAGAGGCGCGACCCTCAAGAGTCTTGCTCACCGTCACGCCATCAAAGGTGCCCGATGCATGGTACGCGTTGGTAAAGGCAGCCTTGTCGGTTACGATCTTGTCCGCATCGGAGGCACCGGTGTTGGCGTAGGTCACGCTCGACACGCGTAGCTTGCCCGCGTGGTTGCCCGACTCGTCCAGGTCGGTCACCACGACGGTCGCGCGGGCGGTGTGCTTGTCCATGGACATGCCCGCCTGGCCATCCTGCGCAGCTTTCTCGGTAATGTTGAAGCTAAAGGTACCTGCACGGTTGAACGTCACGGTCGGGGCGGCTTCGGTGCCAAAGAAGAACGAGGCAACGCGTCCCGACTCGGGCGCGCTAGCGACGGCCTGGTTAGTGTTAATGACAACGGCACCATCCGCTACCGCCTGCTTTGTGGTCTTACCCAGACTTGTTGCGCTGTCATCGTCCGTAGCGGCGGTAAGGTTAAAGGTGTGGCTCTCGCCTTGGTTCCAGTCGCGGCCGCTCAGGGTCTTTTGGCCCTGAAGGGTCGCGCTCGTGGGCTCCGCACTATATATATTGGTAAAGGAAGGTGTGGCGTTGTTGCCCAGCTTCTCTACCGAGCCATTCTTTGCGGGCTTGTAGTATTCGACCGAAGTCTGGATGCCGGCACCCTTCTCGGCATTGCGCACCACGGCGTAATAGACCGATCCGTCGTAGGTCATGCCCGTAACGCTGCCGGGATTCTCAACAAGCCTGTACACGTAGGCACGTCCCGCATCCTTGTTGGCGGTATAAGAGATTTCCGGCCATCTCACCGTGCCATCGACGTTGCCCACGGTGACAGTGTTGCCCTCGGCGCCCTAGGGCATGGGGGCCGTCATGCTCTTATCGACCGTATCGGGGTTGAACACAGCGCTGTCATCCGCATAGCCACCCATGCCCTCGAGCGCAAAGCTAAAGGCATTCTGGGCAAGCGGGAACGTCCCGGCGTTGTCGGTCAGGATCTTTTTGGCCTGGATGGTGATGTTCGCTTCGTGCTCATCGTAGCGGTTGGTGAAGGTTGCGGTCTTACCAGCGACCTCGACATTCTTCTCGGTACCGGCATCGTCGCGCAACTGCATCATCGTCACGCTCGTAACGACCAGAGCACCGGCGTGGTTGTCCTCCACCACGACCGTTGCGGTATAGACGGCGGCGGAATAGCTTATACCGCCCGCCCTGGCGTCTGAACCGGGGATAACCTCCCTGATGGTATAGGTGTAGGTGCCCGGCTTGTAATAGGTGATGTCGCCAAATGTTGCCTTCTCGTGGGCGTCCGTGGTGAACACGACCGTCGACACCTTGCTCTTGGCGCCACCGGGCATGGGGCCGCCGTCCTCGGCTGTAAGCTGCGCGGTAAAGGTATCGCCATTGGCCCAATTGCGACCCTCGAGTACCTTCTCGGCGCTCAGGCCATTCTTGGCATCGAGCTTTACGCGGCTGGCGCTGTAGTTATTGGTGAACTCGAGCTTGTTGCTCGCAGGGATCTTCCCGCCCTCGAGCGCGGCGATCGAGCCCGTGATGGTATTACCGGTTCCCAACTGTTCCTCGCCGCCGGCCTTGCGGCTGACGAGTCTAAAGCCGGCCGGAAGCACCGACTCGCCGGCAGAGCCGGTCACAGTGTTGACGATGCTCGCCAGCACGTTGCCATTGGACTCCTCGCTCTTGGTAGTGAGCTCGCTCACGCTATAGCTGTCGTCCTTCTTAAGGTCGTATACGCGGATGGTCTCGCCGGCCTTGATGGAATGGGTGTCGCCGTTGTGGAGCCTAAAGGAATTGCCCACGGCCTTGCCGTCCGCATCGAACACATGCGCCTCGTAGCCATTCTCGGACTCTGGCAGGGTGAACTTAAACCTAAACGTCAGGTCGTTGTCTTTCGCGTCCTTAGTAGGCGCGGTTAGACCACTGTCTGCCGTCACGGTCTTGGTCACCTGCAGGCGTGCCACACGACGATCGGTATACTGCACGGCCGTTGCCGTGGTAAAGAGGTGGTTGAGCTGGAGCGTGCCCAGGTTGGTACGTGTCTTGGAGGCATCGTCAATATATGATGAGTCGTCCTCTTGGTAGAGGGCCATACGGTTGATGCCCGTATCGGCAAAGATCGTCGCCAGCTGACCGTCGCGGTCACCCTTGTCCTCGACATAACGCAGAACGGTCTTGGTGCCCTGCGGCGCCTTGTCATAGCGCATGTGCATCAAGTCGTTCGCGAGCGAGGGCGTCACGCCCTGGGCAGTGCTCGTCTGGCCCCACGTCAGGTTACCCTTGGCATCTGCACCAGTCGCGCTCTGCAGTTTGCCCTTGATGTGCGTAAGCGTGTTATCGATGGAGTCGGGAGAGCCAAACTGCGCAAGGGAGGCAATGAGCGAACCCGGGCCGCTCATACTGCGCACGCCGTCGTTCTTCTCGCCAGCATCTACGTACACACCGGAGTCGTCCACGATCACCTTGGTGATGGTGGTATTTAGCTCATAGCCGTCCGGACTTCCAGACTCACGCAGATAGTACGTACCCTTGATAAGGGGCGCATGCTTTGCGGAATCGAGAGGGAAGCATGCTGCACCCTTAATCTCATACGGATAGGTCATGCCATTTGCCTGCACGGTGTCGTACGGCACGGCGCCGGACATAATGGCATAGGTGCTGGGGCTATTGCCGGTAACGTCTTTGGCCTGGTACAGCTCAAACGTCGCGCCGTTCACGGGCTCACCCAGGTCATCGACCTTCTGCACAAACAGACGGTTTTGGACGTTGGTGAGGTGGATCACGGTTGAAAACTGTCTGTTTGTCGACCGGTATTCAACCATGGAGGTGTTCTCCGTGGTTGCCTCTGCCAGAGACGACGCCGTGGTGTGGTAGACCGCCACGGTATATTCGGACTTGGACTTGTCCTCCATCATGGCGGCGTACTTCTCGATATCGCCGGGCAGCGACCTGACCGTTACCTCATAGTCGCCCTTGGTGTTGACGGCAAAGACACTCGTGTCGGCCGATTTTGCGGCCTCGACCGCGCCGGCAATGCCGTGCGCGGAGCATAGCTTGTAGCCATCGAGCGGATTGCCCGTGACTGCCGTCCATGCGTTTTCGTCCGTGTCTTTCTTAGTTTTATCGGTGCGTTTGAGCACGACGGCGAAGGTCGTACCCGAACTAATGGGTTTGTCCTTATTGTCTTTTATTTCTTTGCTAAGGGAAATGGTCTCCTTGGCAGCCAGATAGCCGCCGTTCAGCCACATGCGGCTGCCCGTCCATTGCGTTTTGCCGTCGGCCATGGTGACCGTCGTTTGCGGTGCAACCACCACACCACCCGAGCCACTCGCCGCAGCTTGCTTGTACTGCAGGTGCAGCTCGCCTGGCGTTGCGGTGGTCGACGAGGTCAGGCTCGAGCGGTACCCCTCGGGCAGGCCTGTCTCTTTGAGTACAAAGTAGTCGTGTCCCTCAGCATGCTCTTCGTCGAACGAGAGAACAGAACGGTTCGGCTTCAGAAGTACCAGCTGGCCATTGTTGTCCGTCGTGCCCTGGGCGATGGCCTCGCCTTGCGCATTCCAGTTGTCATCCGACTGATACAGTGCAAACTTGGCACCCTGGACTGCCTCGCCGTTCTGATTGACTTTCGCGACCTCGGACGACGGCAGGGTGGTGAGGTTGAACTTAAGCGACATGTTCGATGCACCAGCGCCGCGCTCCAAATAGAAGAAGCTCAGCGTGTGCTTGGTGCTATCGCGGAAGGTGTTGTCGGAGAAGTTGGAGGTATCCGCACCAGCGGCTTTGAACATGTTTAGGATGGTGGTATTTTCAATTGTCTTTTCTTTATCGTTTGCATTGTCAATATGACCAACATGCACGGCACCGGTGGCGAAGTTAATCTCGAGCGTCGCCTTCTCGTGGATGCCGCCCAGATCGCCCACGAGTACGTCATCGATGTACACCCAGACGTCGTCGTCACCCGAGAACTCAAAGATCATGTCCTCGCCTTTGGTGGTCTTGCCACCGTTAGGCTGGACAAACTCCGTGGTCATGGACATGCCAAAGTGGTGGTTAAGGTTCGTGCTTCCGTCAACGATCTTTTTGGGCGAGAGCTTATTGCCCTGTTCGTCGAAAACATTGTCAGCCGAGTCAAAGGGAAAGAATTGGCCTAGATTGGTTTCGCTATCAGCACTTCCCTTATATACGCCCGCGGAGTCATAGACGTTAAAAGAGTTCGTTGTGGAGTTGTACGCGGCATAGTTGCCATCAGAACCATACGAGTCGTAAACGTAATAGCCATTCTCAAGTTGGAAGAGACCCTGTACGTTGTTGTAAACGGCCTTACCGTTCTGCTTGCCATTTGCTTGGCTGTCATTGTTAAAGAGATAGGCCAGCGACTCATCGGTGTAGTTAACACCCTGGCCTTGGGAGGTGTGGGTGCCATTGTTGATTGCCGGATAGCCATTTACCAGCATGTTCTTTACAAATGAAAGACGTCCAAAACCGTTGATATTGCTTCTACCCGTCCACTTGTTAATGCCCGTACCGGCGCCGCCATTAAACTTGAGCTGATGGTCTTTATTGATGCCGGTGTTGTCATTCTCGTTGTAGTTGTTTACGTTGGCGGAATTGTCGTTATCGCCATCGACAACCCAGTAGTCGAACAGATTGACCGTGGTGCCGGTAGGATTCACCGTCTGCACGGTATGGTCGCTCACGGCAGCCGACGCGCTCGTCGCGCCAAACATGAGCGCGCACGCCGCCAGCGGGACGGCCAAAACCCTCAGGACACGCTTGGCGGTATTGGTTTTCTTGCCAAAAGGCTTTAGCATTTCTCGAGCTCTCGCACACACGCGATTCATGAAGGCCCTCCCCAAATCCATGAGGACGTCAAGCAGCGGCTCGCTATATATGTGTGTCGTCCCCATCGATGCAAATATACGCCCCCCCCCGCGCAGAAACGCAAGGCAGGACATCGCTATATGCTTAAAATTGTAGCAATTTGGGTGACCCGAAATTTCGCCTCGGGTTGCCACTCAGGCTCAAAATCGAACCACTCGCGCCATCGACATGCCCCAGTAGGACAAATCGACCGGCAATCTTTATCCCCCACAACCCACAAAGTAGCTAATTTGGGACGTGTCTCTATAGTTTTGTCAACCGCGTGCTTCGCGCCATTTCGGCATGA
>CAJMHR010000024.1 GCA_905213265.1 uncultured Collinsella sp. | reverse complement strand
GTCATGCCGAAATGGCGCGAAGCACGCGGTTGACAAAACTATAGAGACACGTCCCAGGAAAACCCTGATGCAGCAAATACGCTATTGCAGTACCGGTGTGGACTTCGATCTTTGCAGTAGATCTTACTATGTTGCTAATGCCTGTGTCGGCCAACAAACCCAGGGGGCTGTGATCTAGTTCCCACTCTAGGCCGTGCTCGCTAACCTCGGTATTGGGGGCTATGGCGATGATAGAAAACGTCTTGCCTTCGGCACCTTCGATGGCCCAGGATTCGCCTCCGTGCAGGATACGGGCCGTGATCTCGTCTTCGGCAATCCAGACTGGGGCGTCATCGTAGCCTGCGAGCAGGCCCAGTACGGAAAGCGCCATATCAGGGCGACCGCCGGTGGCGCAGGTCGCAACCACTTCGGCACCCGGCCAGCGACGGCGGATGGAATCGAGCGCCAACGCAAGATCGGTATAGTCCTTGTACGGGTTGTGGCGCTCAACTTCAAAGTCGGTGGCGGCATCGACCAGCGCACGACCCACATCGCTCACCGTGTCGGCATCCCCCACATAAACGTCGCAGCTCAGTCCCGCGCCCAGCAGTGCGTCGAGGCCGCGGTCCACGGCGACAACGTGGTCACACTCCCCTGCTAGCCTACGCAACAGATCCGCGCTCGCTACCACGGGCGAGCCGCAGGCCACTAATACCTTGCAAGTCACAGCCCTCGCCTACCCCTCAAACTCTAACATGCGGGACAGATCCAGCTCCTCGTAGCTGTCGATAAAGATCTCGCAGTTGGCGCGAACCTCGTCACGCTCCATGCGGCCGTGCGGGTCATAAATACCCACACGCTTAAAGCCAGCGGTGCCAGAACTCTTTAGGCCAAAGACGGCATCCTCAAACACCCATGCGCGCTCAAACTTGTGCCCATGGCGCTCCTCCAGGCGGCGCAGCGCAAGCTCGTATACGTCGGGGAACTGCTTGGAGCGTCCTGCCTCGCCCGTCGTGGTAACAAACTCCATGTAAGCGTCGAGCCCGGCACCAGCGAGCGCGGACTGCACCAGCTCGGCCGGCGTGGACGTGGCAACGCACATGGCAATGCCCGCCGCCTTCGCCTGCTCCAAAAATGCCAGGAGCCCCTCGCGAGGCGGCACCTTCGAATAGCCATCGATCAGGATGTCGCTCAGCTCGCGGTACAGCTCCTCGCCATTCGCGCCAATGCCCCAGGTGTCGTGGTAGGCCTGGCACTCAGCCTCCAGCGACAAATGCTCAAACTGGGCAAAATCGTCGACCGTCACGTCGACACCGTGGCGGTGCAATAACTCGGGCTGGGCATAGGCCCAAACGGGGGTGCTATTAACCAGTGTGCCGTCGCAATCGAAAATAAAAGCAACCTTGGGAGCGGCGGTATGGGACATAAACGAACCTTTCAATGTCAAATGGTAAACAACCTGCTAAAAACGTTTTACCAAACGTCAGGCTAACAATTTTGAAACCCTATTTGGTAAAACTGTCAAGAGTTTTACCATCGCAATTCTGCCAGTGGTATAAACATGTCGCTTACCGATTAAACGCCCCCGCAAATCCGCTTTCGTCCATAAAACTAACGCACAGGTGTTATCGTAGTTTCTGCCGAAAGTTCCACCGAGCACGCGAGGTGGAACGAATCACAGAAACTTCGCCGTCCCTTCGATTCGTGCAGCCTTGGACCTTTCGCATCTAGTCACCAAGGCAACACGCTGCCGCGTCATGATGGGATCAAACGTGAGCGATACAAAGCTAAAGCCAACGGCTAAAAAGCCCGCAACCCGCAAACCGGCTCCGCACGCACCGGAGCTCTCCAAGGACGATGTCTACCTGTTTGGCATTGGAATGTGGGAGCGCAGCTGGGAAAAGATGGGCGCGCATCCCGACACGCAGCAGCGCACGCGCGGCTGGCGCTTTTGCGTTTGGGCGCCCGACGTAAAGAGTGTCCATGTCATTGGCGAATTTAACGACTGGGATGAGGAAGCCAACCCGCTGGTGCCCGTGCATACGAGCGCTATTTGGGAAGGCTTTATTCCCGGCGCCGAGCAGGGCCAGCTCTATAAATATCTCATCGAGACCAACGAGGGCGAAAAGCTCTACAAAGCCGATCCGTATGCCTTTAAGGCCGAGTGCCCTCCGGGTACCGCCAGCGTGCTGTGGACTCTCGATGGCTACAAGTGGAACGATGCCGCGTGGCTCAAGCGCCGCGCCGGCCACAACCACATGTCGCAGCCCCTTAACATCTACGAGGTGCATATTGGCTCGTGGAAGCGCCACGGCGACGCGCCGCAGGGCGAGCCCGACGTGTACGGCAATTACCCCGGTCCCATGGATCCCTTCCCCGCGCAGCGCGGCGAGTTCTACACCTACGACGACCTGTCGGTGGAGCTCGTAGACTACGTGCGCGACATGGGCTACACGCATATCGAGGTCATGCCGCTTATGGAGCATCCCTTCGATGGCTCCTGGGGCTACCAGACGACCGGCTACTACGCCGCCACGTCGCGCTACGGCAACCCGCAGCAGCTCATGCACTTTATCGATGCGTGCCACGAGGCTGGCATCGGCGTGATCATGGACTGGGTTCCCGGCGGCTTTTGTGCCGATTCCCACGGCCTTGCCACTTTTAACGGCCACATGCTGTTTGAGCATGAGATTCACCCCAACTGGGGCACGCACAAGTTTGACTTCGCCCGCGGCGAGGTCCGCTCCTTCCTGGTCTCCAACGTGCTGTATTGGCTCGAGAACTTCCACGTGGACGGCATTCGCATGGACGGCGTATCCAGCATGCTGTACCTCAACTTTGGCATTGACGATCCGGGCCAAAAGAAGTTCAACAAGTACGGTACCGAGGAGGACCTGGACGCCAGCGCGTTTATCCGCCAGGTCAACTGCGCCGTGGAGGCACACTACCCCGACGTGATGATGATGGCCGAGGAGTCCACCGCGTGGCCGCTCGTGACCTATCCGCCGCAGGACGGCGGCCTGGGCTTCCACTACAAGTGGGACATGGGCTGGATGAACGACACCCTGCACTACATGCAGACCGATTTTCCGTGGCGCCCCGGCAACCACGGGCTGCTGACCTTCTCCATCATGTACGCCTTTACCGAGAACTTCATTTGCCCGCTGAGCCACGACGAGGTCGTGCACGGCAAGTGCTCGCTGATCGGCCGCATGCCGGGCGACTGGTGGCGCCAGTTTGCCGGTCTGCGCACGCTGGCTTTCTACCAGATGACGCATCCCGGTGCAAAGCTCAACTTTATGGGCAACGAGATCGGCCAGTTTATTGAGTGGCGCTATTACGAGTCCATCCAGTGGTTCCTGACCGAGGAGTACGAGACCCACCGTCATCATCAGGCGTTTATCAAGGCGCTCAACCACCTGTACACCGCCGAGCCCGCCCTGTACGAGCGCGGCTACACCGACGACGGCTTTACCTGGATTGACGCGGACAACTCTAAACAGTCCATCGTGAGCTTTGTGCGCCAGGGCGAGGACGTCGATGACGACCTGGTGATTCTAATCAACTTTGACCCGGCGAGCTACGAGAGCTTCCGCGTGGGTGTGCCGCGCGAGGGTGACTGGGAGGTTATCTTCGATTCCGACCGTCCCGAGTTCGGTGGTAGCGGATACGCCGGTGAGGAGCCCTACACCTGCTCGAGCGAGCCCTATCCCTGGAACGGGCAGATGGACTCCATCGAGATCAAGGTGCCCGGCCTGGCAGGCGTGGTGCTTAAGCGCCGCGGTCCGAGCAGCTACAAGCCGCCCGTGGTCGAGGAGCCCAAGAAGGCGACGCGCAAGCGCTCGTCCTCGGTAAAGCCCAAGACCGCGGCTGCCAAGAAGGCTTCGGTTAAGGCGAAGACTGTCAAGTCTGCCGCCAAAGCCACGGCTAAGCCCAAGACAAAGAAGACAACCACTAAAAAGGCTGCTCCCAAGGCTAAGGCAGGCGCTGTTAAAGCATCTGGCAAGGATGCGTAACAAAATCGTTACCACTGTAATTACCCGCCCCGCGGGGGCGTAGGATACATGTCACAACCGTTCCGGGAGAAACATCCCCGGGGGAAGGAACGTATGAATAAGATCTTCGACAACAAGCAGGAGTTTACCGAGCTCTATCGCGATGCCGTCATGAGCATCAGCGGCAAGAGCGTCGAGGCCGCCAGCGACCTCGATCGCTTTAACGCCCTGGCCAAGCTCGTGGCCGAGAAGGCCCGCACCGTTGCCACCAAGAGTGACGCCCGTGCCACCGCCGAGGGCAAGAAGCGCGTGTACTACTTCTCGATCGAGTTTTTGATCGGCCGCCTGCTCGACAACTACCTGCTCAACTTTGGCGTGCGCGACATGGTCGCCGAGGCACTCGACGACATGGGCTTTGACCTGTCCGTCATCGAGAACCAGGAGCCCGATCCGGCGCTGGGCAACGGTGGCCTGGGCCGTCTGGCCGCATGCTTCCTGGATTCCATGGCAGCCGAGGGCATTGCCGGCTACGGCAACGGCATGCGCTACCGCTACGGCCTGTTTAAGCAGGAGATCGTCAACGGCAGCCAGGTCGAGGCCACCGACGAGTGGCTCACCCACGGCTATCCCTGGGAGGTCCGCCGTCAGGACAAGGCCGTGACCATTAAATTTGGTGGCCATGTTGAGGGCTTTGAGGAGAACGGCCGCACGTTCTACCGCACGGTGGACACGCAGGATATCCTGGCCGTCCCTTATGACATCCCCGTTGTGGGCTATGCCGGCGAGACCGTCAACAAGCTGCGCGTCTGGGCCGCCGAGCCGGTCGAGGAGCACTTTGACCTTGAGGCCTTCAACCGCGGCGACTATGCCCTAGCCGATGCCGAACGTGCCGAGGCCGAGGCCATCAGCGCCATCCTCTACCCCAACGACGCAGGCGAGCACGGCCGTCTGCTGCGTCTGAAGCAGGAGTACCTGTTTGTCTCGGCCGGTATCTACAGCCTGCTCGACACCTTTGAGAAGGAGCACGGCGAGAACTGGGAGCTGCTGCCGCAGTTTGTGGCCATCCACACCAACGACACGCACCCCGCCATGTGCGGCCCCGAGCTCATGCGTATCCTCATCGACGAGAAGAAGCTCGAGTGGGATGACGCATGGAACATCGTGACGCAGGTCGTGAGCTACACCAACCACACCATCCTGCCCGAGGCCCTGGAGAAGTGGCCCATCGGCACGTTCTCCAAGCTTCTCCCCCGCGTGTACCAGATCATCGACGAGATCAGCCGTCGTTGGCACGAGTCATTCGACACAACGCAGGAGGGCTGGCAGGAGCGTCTGCGCCAGACCGCCATTCTGTGGGACGGCGAGATTCGCATGGCCAACCTGTCCGTGATCTGCAGCCACAGCGTTAACGGCGTGGCCAAGATCCACTCCGACATCATCAAGAACATCGTGCTCAAGGACTTCTATGCCCTGACGCCCGAGAAGTTCAACAACAAGACCAACGGCATCTCGCACCGTCGCTTCTTTGCCGAGGCCAACCCCACCTACGCCAAGCTCGTGACCGAGGCCATTGGCGACGGCTGGCTCAAGGACGCCTTTGAGTTGGAGAAGCTCAAAGAGTTCCAAAACGACACCGAGTTCCTGAAGGCCGTGGGTGCCTCCAAGCGCGCCAACAAGGAGCGCCTGGCCGCCTACGTTAAGGCCGAGACCGGTCTGGTCATCGACCCCAACACCGTCTTCGATGTTCAGGTGAAGCGCTTCCACGCCTACAAGCGCCAGCTCATGAACATCATGAAGGTCATGGACATCTACAACCGTCGCATCGCCGACCCCAACTTCCACGTGACGCCGACGACCTTCATCTTTAGCGGCAAGGCAGCCTCGAGCTACACCTTTGCAAAGGAGACCATCCGCCTCATTAACTCCGTGGCCGACGTCATCAACAACGATGCCCGTGTGAACGAGGTTATGAAGGTCTGCTTTATCCCCAACTTCCGCGTGAGCAACGCCCAGCTCATCTACCCCGCTGCCGAGATCTCGGAGCAGATCTCCACGGCCGGCAAGGAGGCCTCGGGCACGTCCAACATGAAGCTCATGATGAACGGCGCCATTACGCTGGGCACCCTCGACGGCGCCAACATCGAGATCGCCGACCTGGCCGGCCGCGAGAACGAGGCCATCTTTGGCCTGACCGCCCCCGAGGTCGAGCAGCTCTGGGCATCGAACAGCTACTTTGCGTGGGATACGCTCAACAACGATCGCGAGCGTCTGGGCCGCGTGATGGACGAGCTCAAGGACAACACCTTTGCGGGTCTTTCGGGCAACTTCGAGAGCATCTACAACGAGCTCATGAACAACAACGACCCCGACCTTGTCATGGCCGATTTCCGCAGCTACGTGGACGCGTGGGAGAAGCTTACGGGCAGCTACGGCGACCAGGAGACCTGGAACCGCAAGGCGCTGCTCAACACCGCCTCCTCCGGCTGGTTCTCGAGCGACCGTACCATTCGCGAGTACCGCGACGAGATCTGGCACGCGTAAAGGCGCGCGAGTTCCCTTTGCCGCACGGCATTACTCGACGGGCGCAACGTTGCGCTGCGCCCGTCGCTAATGGGTTTAGGAACATCGATGACAGAAGGAGAAACCGATGAGTAAGAAAGAATGCATCGCGATGCTCCTCGCAGGAGGACAGGGCAGCCGATTGGGGGCACTCACCCAAAAGATCGCCAAGCCGGCGGTTAGCTTCGGTGGTAAGTTCCGCATTATCGACTTTTCGCTGTCCAACTGCTCCAACTCGGGCATCGACACGGTGGGCGTCCTGACGCAGTACCGCCCCTACCTGCTGCATGCCTACGTGGGCTCCGGCGAGGCTTGGGATCTGGACAGCCGCGACGGCGGCGTGTCGATCCTGCCGCCGTACGAGACGCAGACCGGCGGCGCCTGGTATGCGGGCACGGCCGACGCCATCACGCAGAACCTCGACTACATCAAGGCCAACGACCCCAAGTACGTCCTGATTCTCTCTGGCGACCACCTGTATCGCATGGACTACCGCAAGATGCTCAAGACGCACATTGAAAACAACGCCGACCTCACGGTAAGCGTCATGCCCGTGCCGTGGGAGGAGGCCAGCCGCTTTGGCATCCTGACCACCGACCCCGATGACGGCCGCATCATCAAGTTTACCGAGAAGCCCGAGAAGCCCGATTCGAACCTCGCGTCCATGGGCATCTACATCTTCTCGGCCGACGTGCTCATCAACGCGCTCGAGGAGGACGCTCTGGACCAGCGCTCGAGCCACGACTTTGGCAAGGACATCATCCCCAAGCTGCTCGGCGAGGAAAAGCGCCTGTACAGCTACGAGTTCCACGGTTTTTGGAAGGACGTCGGCACCATCGCCAGCTTCCACGAGACCTCGATGGACCTGCTGGGCAACAACCCCGAGTTCGACCTGTTCGACAAGCACTTCCCCATCATGTCCAACATCACCACGCGTCCGCCGCACTACATTGGCCCGGACGGCCGCCTGGACGACTGCCTGGTCTCCAACGGCTGCAAGATCTACGGCACTGCTCGCCACTCGATTCTTTCGACCGATGTTATCATCGAGGAGCGCGCCGTGGTCGAGGACTCCGTGCTGCTGCCGGGTGCGCACGTTAAGAGCGGCGCGCACATCTGCCGCGCTATTTTGGGCGAGAACTCCACGATCGAAGAGGGCGTGAAGCTCGGCTCTGTCGATACCACCAAGGATACGGCTGTCATTGGGAATGACGTCGTTATCGGGAAGGGGGAATGATCCGATGATCAATCGCAAGGCCATCGGCTATATCACCGCTAACTACTCTTCGACCTACGGCAGCGTGCTGCTCAAGGACCGTCCCATCGCGTCCGTCCCGTTTTTGGGCCGCTACCGCCTGATCGACTTTCCGCTGTCCAACATGATGAATGCCGGCATTAAGACCGTCGGCGTCGTCATGCCGGGCAACTACCGTTCCCTGATCGACCACGTCGGTTCGGGCAAGGACTGGGGCCTGGATCGCAAGAAGGGCGGCCTGTTCATGGTGCCCGGCAGCGCGTATGGCACCACCAAGGGCGGCATGCGCTTCTTGCTGCGCGACATCATCTCCAACAAGACGCTTTTCCAGCGCTCGGACAAGCCCTATGTCGTGATGATGGGCACCAACATCATCTTTAACATGGACCTCAACACCATCATCGAGGCGCACGAGAACTCCGGTGCCCAGATGACCGTGGTGCACCGCAAGGCTACGCACAACATCGATGACGTGACCAAGCTGCAAATCAACGAGAACGGCCGCCTGACGGGCGTGAGCGCTGGCGTCGTGTACGGCGACAACGCCTCTATGGACTGCTGCATCGTCAACCGCAAGACGCTGCTCGAGATCATCGACCACTACCAGGCCGCCGACTATCTGGACCTGCTCGAGGCACTCCAGGGCGACTTTGGCAACATCGACGTGTGCAGCTACGAGTACAAGGGCGAGGTCGTTGGCGTGTTTAGCGAGAAGTCGCTCTATCGCCGCAGCATGGACCTGCTCGACCAGACCGTGGCCGACCAGCTCTTTGACCCCGAGCGCCCGATCCTGACCAAGGCTCACGACGTGCCGCCTTCGCGCTATGCGACCGGTAGCCACGCGTGCAACTCGTACATCTCGGCCGGCTGCATCATCAAGGGCACCGTGCGCAACTCGATTCTGTCGCGCGGCGTTGTGGTTGAGGAAGGCGCTTCGGTGACCAACTCGATCATCAACCAAAGCTGCATCATCAAGAGCGGCGCCCGCGTTGAGAATGCCATCCTGGACAAGAACAACGTGGTCCCCACCAACAGCGAGCTTCGCGGCACGCCCGAGAACATTCTGGTGCTGGCCAAGGCTCCGTTAACTTCTGATACCACCATCGCACGTTAACGTTGGCACCGCAAATCGCACGTAACATGTAGAATAGCCGCCCGGTTTGTGCCAGGCGGCTATTCTCGAATTGCAACATAGGAGACAATATGGCAGATTCCAGCAAAAAGATGCAGATCGTGTTTGCCTCGGCCGAGTGCGCACCGTTTGTGAAGACCGGTGGCTTGGGTGACGTGGCGGGTTCGCTGCCTGCGGCGCTTGTGCGCGCCGGCGCCGAGGTCATCGTGATGGTACCCAAGTACGCCACCATCAAGGACGAGTACAAGGCGCAGATGGAGCACTTCTCCGACTTTTACGTGAGCCTGGGCTGGCGCAACGAGTACTGCGGGCTCGAGAAGCTCGAGCACGACGGCGTCACCTATATGTTCATCGACAACGAGCGCTACTTTGCGCGCGACTATCCGTACGGCTTCTTTGATGACGGCGAGCGTTTTGCGTTCTTCTCCAAGGCCATCACCGAGAGCCTGCAGCACCTGCCGGCCGGCTTTGAGTGCGACATCCTGCACTGCAATGACTGGCAGACGGCACTGGCGCCCGTGTTTTTGCGCGAGTTCTACCAGGGACTGCC
Organism: uncultured Collinsella sp.; assembly: GCA_905213265.1. Taxonomy (GTDB): domain Bacteria; phylum Actinomycetota; class Coriobacteriia; order Coriobacteriales; family Coriobacteriaceae; genus Collinsella. Next base: position 28,583 of record CAJMHR010000024.1, on the reverse strand, counting down.
GCTGTACGACCGCGTGAAGACCGTGTTCTCGATCCACAACGTGGCGTTCCAGGGCCAGTTTAGCGACACCGTGATGGAGGACATCCTGGGCGTGGCTCACATTCCGGCGGCCGCATCGCAGCTGCGTTGCGACGCCTGCAGTATCAACTACATGCTGGGCGCTCTGCGCTATGCCGACGCCATTACCACGGTGAGCCCCACCTATGCGGGCGAGATCCAGACGCCCGAATTTGGCGAGGGCCTGGACGGCGTGCTGCGCGAGCGTTCGTACGCGCTGCAGGGCATTTTGAATGGCATTGACGTCGCGGGGTTTGACCCGGCGACCGATAAGCGCATTGCCGCCAACTACACCGTCGAGGACCGTGGGGGCAAGGCCGTGTGCAAGGCCAAGCTGCAGGAAGAGCTGGGGCTCGAGGTTCGCGACGACCGCCCGCTCATGGTTATGGTCACGCGCCTGACCCGCCAGAAGGGCATGGACCTGGTCATGTACGCGCTCGACCGCATCCTGGCCGGCGGCGTGCAGGTGGCCGTGCTGGGCACCGGTGACCGCGACTACGAAGACGGCCTGCGCTACTTCCAGGACAAGTACCCCGGTACCATGGCCGCGCGCATCGAGTTCGATCCGGCGCTGTCGCAGCGAATGTATGCCGCCGCCGATATGTTCCTGATGCCTTCGAAGTTTGAGCCCTGCGGCCTGTCGCAGATCATCGCCATGCGCTACGGTACCCTACCCATCGTGCGCGAGACCGGCGGCCTGAAGGATACCGTCGTTCCGTACAACGAGTTTACCGGCGAGGGCACGGGCTTCTCGTTTAGCAATTTTAACGGCGACGAGATGGGCGATGCCGTGTTCCGCGCGGCGCGTCTGTTCTGGGACAACCGCGACGCTTGGAACCAGCTGGTCACGCAGGCCATGAGCCAGGACTTTAGCTGGACGCGCTCGGCCGACAAGTATCTGGACCTGTACTTCTTTATGCATCCGGAGATTGAGAGGCCGGCGGCGGTTGTGGACGAGCCTGAGGCTGTGGCCGAGGAGACTGCGGTCGAGCCCGAGGTTGTGGCCGAGCCAGAGCCCAAGGCCAAGCCGGTTGTTGAGGAGCCCGCTGCTGCCAAGGTGCCCAAGGCTGAGGAGAAGCCGGTTGAGGCCAAATCTGAGGTGAAGGTTGAGGCTGCTCCCGAGGCTGAGGCTGAGCCGGCTGCGAAGCCTGCCGCCAAGAAGACCACGGCGCGCAAGACGACCGCCAAGAAGGCTACGACGACCAAGGCCGCTGCCAGCAAGACCACCGCAGCAAAAACGACTGCTGCCAAGGCAACGACCACACGCAAGCGCACGACCGCCGCTGCCAAGAAGGCCGCCGAGGCCGAGGTCGCTCCCGAGGTAAAGGCTGAGGTTCCTACCGCTGAGGCCAAGCCGGCCGCCAAGGCTCCGGCAAAGACCGCTGCCAAGAAGACAACCGCGACCAAGACCACGGCCGCCAAGAAGGCTACGGCAACTAAGTCGACGACCACCAAGGCCGCCACGAAGAAGGCCGCCCCCGAAGCAGTTGCAAAGCCGGCCGTCAAGGTCGAGGAGGCGCCCGCCGAGGTTAAGGCAGAGCCCGCAGCCGAAGCCAAGTCGTCCGCAAAGACCACCACGCGCAAGCGCACCACGACGACCAAGAAGACCACGACCAAGGCGGCAGCTCCCAAGGCAGAGGCCGATCCGGCACCGAAGTCCGCCGAGCCCGAGGTCGCTCCGAAGGCCGAGGCCAAGCCGGCTCCGAAGGCCGCTGAGGTCAAGGCCGTCCTGAAGGCAGAAGCTAAGCCCGAGCCTGCCAAGAAGACCCCGATCTCCCCCGTCGCTCCGGCAGAGGAAAAGGCCCCGTCCAAGAAGACGTCCGTCCGCAAGGCAACGGCCACCCGTAAGCGCCGCTAATCCGGACGATCCAAAAACCGAGTTCTCACCCAACCAAGGGGGCGCCCCAACAAGGCGCCCCCTTGCTATGAACGCAAAACACAAAAGACAGCCTGTTTACTACGACAAAAAGGCTCCGGCCGACCACGGCGAGCAATCCAAGAAATTGGCGACGCTTCTACCTGCGGTTTTAATATCACCAAAATGACTCTGGTTTTGATCATTCAATTTATCGTAGTAAACCGGGGTACTTTTTGGCTGGCTAGAAATAGTAGCCGTCTGGCGTTTTCGAATACCGCGATAATTTGGATGGTAAAGCGATTTACTAGCACAACCGTTCGCCGATAATGAGCGGCTGTAGTTTATGCAACTACAGTGCAACGATATACTTAAGTTCTGTGCGTTAAGCCCATGGCCCGTTGGCCATGACTGTATAGAACTGGACCGTACTATGAGATTGATTCACAACAGCCGCCTTCCGCAGTTTCGCACTCCGTTTGGCGCTGTGACCACAGGAACGACCCTCTCGCTTTCGGTGATTTTGGAGGACGCCGATCCCAACCAGGCAACACTCACCCTGCGTACCTGGGTCGATGGCATCGGCGAGGCCCTTATCCCCATGGAGCACGAGGGCGACGGCATCTTTACCGGTGAGCTTGAGTGCGCCAAGCCATGTCTTGTCTGGTATAGCTTTATTTGCAATATCAAGGGCCAGCCCGAGGTTCGCCTGGGCGCGCCGCAGGGCCGCACCGGCGGCGAGGGCGTAACCTACGACTATCCCGAGGTGCCGTCCTTCCAGATCACCGTCTACAAGCACCGCGAGAACCGCCCCGCCTGGTACGAGCGCGGCATGGTGTATCAGATCTTCCCCGACCGCTACGCCCGTGACGAGCATTGGCGCGAGCGCACAATGGCCGAACTCGAAAAACCGCGCAAGGGCATTCAGCGCCGGATGGTCGAGGACTGGAACGAGCCGCCCGTGTACGAGCGCGCCGAGGACGGTTCCATCAAGACCTGGGACTTTTACGGCGGCTCGCTTAAGGGCATTCAGGAAGACCTGCCTCGCATCGCCGAGTTGGGCTTTACGGCTATCTACCTCAACCCCATCTTTGAAGCCGCGAGTAATCACCGCTACGACACCGCCGATTACACTAAGATCGACCCGATTCTGGGCACCGAGCAGGACTTTACCGAGCTGTGCGAGGCGGCCGAGAAGCTGGGAATTTCCATCATCCTTGACGGCGTCTTCAACCATACGGGCGACGACTCGATCTACTTCAACCGCTATGGCAACTACCCCGGCGTGGGCGCGTGGCAGAGCGAGGATTCGCCGTGGCGCGATGCGTTTACCTTCCACGAGGACGGCTCGTACGACTGTTGGTGGGGCGTGGGCAATATGCCCGCCATCAACGAGAATTCCGAGCTGGTGCGCGAGAAGCTCCTGGGCAAGGACGGCGTGATCCGCAAGTGGCTGCGCGCCGGTGCCCATGGTTGGCGCCTGGACGTCGCCGACGAGCTTTCCGACGACTTTTTGGCCGAGATCAAGAAGGCCGTGCTCGCCGAAAAGCCTGACGCACTGTTGCTCGGCGAGGTCTGGGAAGACGCCTCAAACAAGATTAGCTACGGTCATCTGCGCCGCTACCTGCAGGGCTCCGAGCTGGACTCTGCTATGGATTACCCCTTCCGCGACATGGTCATCGGCTTTTTGATGGGCTACAAGAACGCCTACGAGGCCGCCGAGGATATCGAGACCCTGCGCGAGAATTATCCACGCGAGGCTCTGTCTTGCGCACTCAACCTGCTGTCGAGCCACGACCGCCCGCGCATCATCTCGGTGCTCGGCGGCGGCCCCGACGAGTCGCAGCTGCCCGAGTGCGAGCGCAGCAAATGGCGCCTGGACGAGAACGCGATGGGCCTGGCCAAAAGCCGTTTTTGGCTCGCCACGCTCATGCAGATGACCTTCCCCGGTGTGCCTTCGATCTACTACGGTGACGAGTACGGCCTGGAGGGTCTCACCGATCCGGGCAACCGCCGCACCATGCCGACCAAGGAAGACCTGCACGACTTCGATACGCTCGCGATCGTCAAGAACGCATCTGCCGTGCGCCGCGCGTTGCCGTTTATGATCGATGGCGAGATCAAGGCCTTCGCGCTCAACGACGAGGTGCTGGCTTATAACCGTACGGGCAAGGATGGCGAGTCCGCGACCGTCATCATCAACCGCAGCCTGCGCAATTCACACCGCGTGACAATCCCGGCGCTCGGCGAATGCGCGAGCGACGTAATCAGCGGCCACGAGTGTGTGATTCACAATGGCACAGTCACACTCGACCTGTATCCGCTGGGTTCGTCGATTATCTATCACCACGCCGAGCAGCGCTTGCAGGAGCCGCTCGATCACGGTGCGGGCGTCGTCTGTCACATCACCTCGGTGCCGACCGACGACGGCAAGCCCGGCACGATCGGTGCCCCCACGCGTCGCTTTATCGACCATCTGGCCGCTATGGGCATGCGCTACTGGCAGGTCCTGCCTGTAAACCCGACGGACTTCTTCCGCTCCCCTTACGCTGGGCCTTCGGCCTTTGCGGGCAATATAGACCTGCTGCCCGAGAGCCAAGAGGAGTTGGCGGCCGACTTTGAGGCTTGGAAGGCCCGCGGCGGCGAGGATGCCGATCCGCTCTACACCGCGTTTAAACATCGCAATGCCGATTGGCTCGAGAAGTATTGCGTCTACATGGGCGTTAAGAAGTACTTTGAGGGCGAGTCGCGCCACGATTGGCCGGCCGATGTCGCGCACTATAACGAGCATCTGATCGATGACAACCGCTTCCACGACGAGGCCGAGCTTCAGGCGTACATGCAGTACCGCTTTGACCTAGCCTGGTGCGAGCTCATGAACTACGCGCACAAGAAGGGTATCGAGGTCATTGGCGATATTCCGATGTACGTTTCGGACGATTCGGCAGATGCGTGGAGCGAGCCCGAGAACTTCTGGCTGTCCGATACTGGCAAGGCGATCGAGATCTCCGGCGCGCCGCCCGATAACTTTGCGCCCGAAGGCCAGATGTGGGGCAACCCGACCTTCCGTTGGGACCACATGAAGGAGAACGGCTATCGCTGGTGGATGGATCGCCTGCGCCGCGCGTTCTCGCTGTACGACCGCGTGCGTCTGGACCACTTCTTGGGCTTCCACAGCTACTTTAGCATCCCCGCGGGCCAGGCTTGTTCCGATGGTCGCTGGCTGGCGGGCCCGGGCAAGGACCTGTTCCAGACCGCCTATGACGAACTGGGGCCGCTCAACTTTATTGCCGAGGACCTGGGCTATCTGACGCCCGGCGTGCGCGCCATGGCTTCGACCTGCGGCTTCCCCGGCATGGACGTGCTGGAGTTTAGCGATTACGACGTCCGCTGCGGCGTGCACCCCACGCCGGGCAAGATCCTATATACCTCGACGCACGACACGTCGACGCTTGCCGGTTGGTGCACGCGCTCCTTTGCGGGCGGTGACGAGCCGAGCGGCGTTGAGCTGGCGAGCAAGCTGATGGGCGACGCGCTGGAAAGCGACGCTGCCCTTGTGATGATGCCGTTGCAGGATGTCCTGGGGCTGGGCGATGACGCGCGCATGAATGTGCCGGGTGTGGCCACGGGCAACTGGACCTGGCAGGCAAACGAGGCGGACGTTGAGGCTGCCGAGGACAAAACTGCACAGCTCCTGCGCAACACCCATAGATTCTGGGGCGAAGCGTGATAAAACCCCCGATATAGGGTACAGTTACAGACGTTTGAAATTAAGCGGGCAGAGCGATCTGCCCGCTTTGTGCTGAAAAGGAAGTATTATGGCGCGCTACGATTACAAGTGCTCAAGTTGCGGCAACGTGTTTGAGGTTGAGCACCCCATGTCCGAGACGCCCGAGGTCGTTTGTCCGAACTGCGGCGCTCCGGCGGCCAAGACATTCTCGGCCAGCGGCATTAAATTTGAGGGTAGCGGTTTCTACAACACCGACCAGCGAAGCGGCGGCTCCAGTACCAGCGCCACCAGCGGCTGCTGCGCCAACTGCCCGCACAGCCACTAGGAACCAATCAGCCCCGCGACCAACACCGATCGCGGGGCTGATTCTTTGCGCTAAGGGTAGCTAATTTGGGACGGGGCTTTTTTAACTACCCCGCCTGCAGGGTAGTTAAAAAAGCCCCGTCCCAAATTAGCTACCCTTGGGCCCGTATTACTTGCGGACCAGTCTGGCGCAGAAGTGACCGTCGTAGGAGTCTGCGTTTACCGGCACGCTTTGGAAGAGGCCTCGATCGTTCTGGCGTACGGATACGAGCTTCTTGGCCTGATCGAACTCGGGGAGTTGCAGAATCTGTGCCTCAGAAAGCGGTGCCACGCTAAAGCCGGCACCCTCGGGAGAAGCAAGGAACGCGTCCACCACCTGCGTGTTCTCCTCGTCGAAGACGGAGCACGTCGCATAGATGAGCTCGCCGCCGGCAGCCACGCGCGCGGCGGCTTCCTTGAGCATCGCAAGCTGCAATTTGGGCAACTCGGTCGTAACGTCGTTCTCAGTTAAGCGCCACGGGATCTCAGGATGACGGCGCATGGTGCCGGTGCCCGAGCACGGCGCATCGATAAAGACCGTGTCGAACTTAACCGGCTCGCCAAGCATGGCATCAAACGATGTGAGCACCTCATCAAGCTCGCAGGCATCACCCGAAACCGTACGAACGCCCTGAATACCCGCCTTGTGAAGGCGCGCGAGATTCAGGTCGCACTTACGGTCATGAAGATCAAGTGCCGTATGCTGACGCTCATAGCCGGCGCGCTTGGCCTGGCACATCATCACATAGGTCTTGGTGCCTCGACCAGCACCAATCTCGAGGCAGCTTCCGGGACGCGTCGCAGCGGTCGCGATGAGCTGAGCGTTAAGGTCCGAAGCCACCGCAGCGGCGCGCTCAAACACACCCGAAGCAACGGTAACCTGGGCATCAACCGGGGCATGGCAGCCCGGGAAGACAGGCGCGACGAGCTGCGAGATATACGGATCGGGCTTAGTTGCAAAGACGTTCTCATGCAGGGCCAGCGGCGCGGGGGCCAGATTGCCGGCAAAGTTAAGCGCACCCTCTGGCGTGTCGAACGATGCCATAATGCGAGCGCACAGCCAACGCGGCAGACCCATCAGGCGCGACAGACGAACCAAGCGTCGCTCAGACTCATCCACATCAGACGCCGTGGCAAAGTCCTCAACATTGTCCGCAACCTTATGCAGTACAGCATTGGCCAAGCCAGCGGCGGACTTAGCACCGCAGCGAACCAGCTCAACACCTTGACTTACGGCAACGCGGCCAGGCGTATGCAGATAGAGCATCTCAAAGGCCGAGATACGAAGCGCCATGCGAACACGCGGCGCAACCTTTTTAGGCTTATCAAGAAACTGATCGAGCAGTTCGTCCAAAATACCCTGCGTGGCGGCCACACCCAGCGCCAAGCGGGCGGCAAAAGCGGAATCACGCTGGTCAATAGCCTTGGCAGAAGCACGGGAGGACAGCACATCGCGCGCGTACATGCCGCGGCGATCGGCCTCCATCAACACATCGAGCGCAAGCTTACGCGCGGGAGATAACTTGCTCATGACAAAACACCCCAGGTGAGATCGGCGCCCTGCAGACCAGCAGCCCAAGCAGAGGCAGCCATAGCACGCTTACCATCAGGCTTGACCTCGAGCAACTCAACCGCACCATCGGAAAGTCCGAGGTAAACACGCTTGGCCTTAACGAGGACCTGACCCTCGCCAAGCGACACATCAGCCGGCGCAGCGTCGAGCACGCGCACGGTCTTGCCGGCAATCACGCAACGAGCAGGCGCGGTGTCGGAAGAAGCCAGCACGTGACGCACGCAATTAAGCGCCGCCATTTTCGGATCCAGACGCATCTCCTGCTTAGAAATCTTGGCAGCATGAGTGACGAGCGTCTCATCCTGCTCGGTCCAAACCGCCGAACCATCGGCAAGCGAGGGAAGCGTATCAGCCAGCAGTTTGCCGCCAAGCTCACCAAGCTCCATGGTCAGCGCCTCAGCATGCTTACCGGCAACAGACGTGGAAGCCTGAGCACAATATGCACCAGTATCCACACCATGCCCGATGCGCATGATAGAAACGCCAGCGACCTCATCACCAGCGAGAATCGCCCGCTGAATAGGAGCAGCACCACGCCAACGAGGCAGCAAGGACGCATGAACATTCACAATGCCGAGCGGCGCCATATGCAGCACGCCATCCGGCAAAATGCAGCCATAAGCAGCCACACAGAAAATATCGGCTTGCACAGCTTGGAGCGCCTCAACAACCCCAGGCGTCATACGATTAGCCTCAACAACCGGCAACCCAAGCTCAAGCGCCTTAGCCTTAACAGGAGACGGCTCCAGCTTCTTACCACGCCCGCGAACAGCATCAGGACGAGTAATTACGAGCGCAATATCATTGCCAGCTTCAACAAGCGAAGTCAACGAAGGCACAGCAAAATCAGGCGTACCCATAAACACAATACGCATAAAAGTTAGTCTCCTCTCAACCAAAGCCGAGACAGCTACAAATAACAGCGGAAAGCCAAGTCACCAGCAGATCCGCAATACCATTTCAACAAGAACAAATATACCCAAAACCAAAGAAAGAGCCGCAATAAAAGCAGCTCTTTCAGCAAAGCAATTATCAGCGAAGACGCACATCCCTGGCCCAACGGCACCCGGGCGAACCGAGCCAGAACAACGCAGTCCCCGGTGCTGAGCGCCCACATATCGTCCCGCGCGCAGTTTCGCAGCGCAGCGAGAATGTTTGAGCACGGGATGATATGTGGGCGCTCAGCACCGGGGACGGTGGGACCTACTCCGTCTCGCCCGGTCGAGCGCCGCGGGCCAGGGCGTCCTGGTACTCTTTGACTGCCTTGATGCGCTGCATAGGTTTGAGTCGCTCAAACATGGTATTGCCGTGCAGGTGATCGATCTCATGCTGCAGGCACACGCAGAACAGATCGCCCGAGGCCTCATAGCGGATCAGGTTGGCGTCCAGGTCGTACGCCTCGACGACGACATGGTCGGGACGCTCGATCTCGCAGCTAATACCGGGGATAGACAGGCAGCCCTCGCTAAACGGCACCAGATGGTCACTCTGCTCAACAATGACGGGATTGATAAGCACATACGGGTCGTAGTCGTTCTTGTCGCTGTAGTCGCAGTCGATGGTGACGAGCTGAATGAGCTCGCCGATCTGCGGGGCAGCCAGACCGCAGCCGCCGTTCTCGAACATCATCTTCTTCATCTTCTCGGCAAGCGCCTCGATCGCCGGGGTGATCTCCTCGATGACAGCGCACTCCTGGCGCAGACGTGGGTCGGGCGAAAGTACGATTCCGTTGGCTTCCATGGCCATCCTTTCGGGTTGTTACATCAAATCATAGGCGTCGACGTCAACGCTCACGCTCACGCCGCGCACGGAGCCCACCTCTTTAAGGCAGGCGTCAATATCATCAGAGACATGGTACCCCACGGGTGACTTCACAAGCAGGTGGAAGCGATAACGGTCCTTGGTCCTCTCGATTACACACGAAGCCGGGCCCAGCACCTGCGGCACCGCACTCCCCTCTCGCAAAAAATCGGGCGCGGCAGCATGCCAGCGGCGCTTGAGAAGCTTTGCGATGCGCCCGATGTAGCCCTGGGCGTCGTCTCGATTTACCGACCACACCAAGATATTGACCAGGCGCACGAACGGCGGATACAGCGCATCACGGCGTTGGTCGAGGTCGAAGTCGGTAAAGATCGAGCGGTCGTGCTCGGTGACGGCGCGGATGACCGGGTCCTCGGGCAGGTAGGTCTGGATGATGACCTCGCCGGGGCGATCGCCGCGACCGGCACGCCCCGCCACCTGCTCCAGCAGATCGTAGGCTCGCTCCCCTGCGCGGAAGTCCGGCAGTTTGAGGGCAAAGTCGGCATTGACCACACCAACGAGCGTGACCTCGGGAAAATCGAGGCCCTTGGCGATCATTTGGGTGCCCAGCAACACGGCACAATCGGCGGCATCGAACTGCTCGAGCAGCTTTTTGTGCGCATCCTTGCCACGCGTGGAATCGGCGTCCATGCGAATGATGGCGACGTCGTCGGGCAGTATCTGATGCAGTGCGTCCTCGATCTGCTGCGTACCCAGGCCCATTTTTGCCAAGTAGCGGCTGCCGCATTTGGGGCAGCGGCTCGTGGGCGCCGGATAGGGCTGCACGCGCCAGGAAGAACCGCAGGTGTGGCACTGCAGCGTATGTGTGCGCTCGTGGTACGTGAGCGCGGTGGAGCAGTGGTTGCAGGTGGGCACGCAACCACATTCGCGGCACATCAGGAACGGCGCAAAACCGCGACGGTTGTGCAGCAACACGGCCTTTTCGCGGCGCTCGACCACACGCTCCAAGCCTTCCATCAGAGGTTTTGAGAACATGGAACGGCTGCCGTGCGAGAACTCGCGGCGCAGGTCGGCAATGCGAACCGTGGGCAGGACCGCGTGCCCCGGGCGCTCGGGCATCTCGACGCGCGTCCAGGTGGCACCATTATACGTACCACGGCGGCAGCGGTCGAGGGCCTCGGCAGAAGGCGTGGCAGAGCCCAACACGAGCGGGCAGCGGTATCGACGCGCCATCTCGGCCGCCACCTCGCGCGCGTGGTAGCGCGGGCTGGAACCCTGTTTGTAGCTGGTCTCGTGCTCCTCGTCGATGATGATGAGGCCCAAGTCGCTGAGCGGGCAAAAGAGCGCCGATCGCGCGCCGACGACAACGCGCGCGGCACCGCTGGCGACCATGTCCCACTGGTCCAGGCGCTCGCCGGCCGAAAGACGCGAGTGGAACACAGCGACCGTCTCGCCAAAGCGCGAGCGGAAGCGGCCGACGGTCTGGGCCGTCAGCGAAATCTCGGGCACGAGCACGCAGGCGGAACGGCCGGCCGCAAGCACGCGCTCAATCGCCGAGAGATAAACCTCGGTTTTGCCGGAGCCGGTGACGCCGTCGACCAGCACCACGTCTCCATGAGCGTCCAGACGGGCGCGCTCAATCTGCACGAGCGCCTGCTGCTGGCCGTTCGTGAGTGCGACTGGTGCCTTGCCGCTTGCCGAGGACAGCGTGGTCTGCTCGCTGCAGCCACGCCAGGCGCGGCGCTCCTCCACCACCACGACGCCGCGCCTTTCGAGCGCCTTGATGGTCGCCGACATGCTGTTATAGAGAAGGTTGAGGTCGCGCGTCGTGACCGGTCCGCACTGGAGCGCCTCGATAAGCTGACGCTGGCGGACCGCGGCCTTGGGCGGCGTATAGTCAAGACCCTCGGGCGTAAGCATGACCCAACGGTTTTGGATAGGCTTGACGGCGGGACGTTCAACCGTCCACACGCCGTCGTCGCCCTTGACCACACGCGGGCTGCCGCCCGGGGGCAAGAACAGGCGCAGGCACTCGGAAAGCGTTGCAACGTACTCGCGGCTCATCCAGCGTGCGATACGGGCAGCCTCGGCGGTAAAGAGCGGTTTACTGAGGATAGCCTCGATGGCTTTAATGCGCGCGGGGTCGAGGGCGTTGTTGCCCTGCAGGTCGCCCAGCTCGGGCGCGATATCGACGATATAGCCCGCGGCGGCACGGTTAACAAAGTGGACCAGGACCGTGGATCCGATCTGCGCCTCGTTGGCAAGGGACCGGGGGATGCCGTAGGCGAATGGCTCGGACAGCGCACGGGTCGGGATGTCGAGGACCACGCTCGCATAGGCGGCAGTGGGCTCGGGTGCAGGCTTAGGCTGAGCCGAGGCAGCGGCAGCCGCGGGCTTCGCCGGAGCCTCCTCCGGTTCCGGCGAACCAAACAGCGACAGTTGCTCGGCCATGGCCCCTATACCTCCCATCCCATGCGTCTTCAGAAACAAGAGCCCCGCTCGGGTGAACGGGGCTCGGATACATGCGTTTACGCGGCTGCTACAGCGCCATCGTGCGGGCGCGGTCGATACGCGCCAGGCAGTCGTCGCGGCCGACGAGCGCCATGGTCTCGCCCAGCGGGGGGCTCACCATGTTGCCGCAGACGGCGACGCGCACGGCCTGGAACACCACGCGCTTCTTAAGGTCCATCTGCTCGGGCAGCGGCTCAAGCGCGGCGTCGATGTTGGCAGCCGTCCACTCGTTCACGCCCTCGAGCGCGGCCTTGGCGGCATCCAGAATGGCGCCCATGCCTTCCTTGGCCAGGCCCTTGTTGACGGACTTCTCGTCATACTCGAGCGTCTCGGCCGTAGCGAAGATGGGAGCGGCGACGGTCACGGCGTCAGCCGGCATCTTGGTGCGCGGCTTGACGATGGCAGCGAGCGCGTCGATCCAGTCCTCGCCGTACTCGACATTACCCTCGATAAGACCCGCCTCGTGCAGCTCGGGAACCATGATCTCGTCGGCAAACTGAGCGTCGGACATGCCATTGATGTACTCGGCATTGACCCAGTCGAGCTTCTTGGGGTCGAAGGTCGCCGGGTTCTTGGAGATGCGGTCGAGCGAGAACTTGCTGGCCAGGACATCGCGCGGGATGATCGTGGTCTCGCCGTCGAGCGACCAGCCGAGCAGCGCCAGGTAGTTGACGAAGGCGTCGGACAGGTAGCCGGCGTCGCGGTACTCCTCCACCGAGGTGGCACCGTGGCGCTTGGAGAGCTTCTTGCCGTCGGCGCCCAGAATCATGGAGATGTGGGCGAACGTGGGCACGGGCGCGCCGAGGGCCTCGTAGACCATGACCTGGCGCGGGGTGTTGGACAGGTGGTCGTCGCCGCGGATGACATGGGTGATCTTCATCATGGCGTCGTCGACGACGGTCGCGAAGTTGTACGTGGGCGTGCCATCGGAGCGGAAGATGACAAAGTCGTCGAGCTCCTTGGCGTCGAAGGTCACCTCGCCGTGGACGGCGTCGTGGATGACGACGTCTCCGCGGTCCTCGGGCACCTTGATGCGCAGGACGTAGGACTCGCCGGCCTCGATGCGGCGGCGGGCCTCCTCGGGATCAAGATCGCGGCAGCGACGCTGATAGCCCTGGAAGGGGTCCTTGCGCTCCTGCGCGGCCTTGCGGTCGGCTTCGAGCTGCTCCTTGGTGCAGAAGCAGGGATAGGCCTTGCCCTCGTCCCAAAGCTTCTGGGCGGCCTGCTTGTACAGGTCCAGGCGCTCGGTCTGGGCGTAGGGGCCAAAATCGCCGCCCACCTCGGGACCCTCGTCCCAGTCCAGGCCAAGCCAACGCATGGCGCGCAGAATGATCTGCGTGTTCTCGTCGGTGGAGCGGGTGGGGTCGGTGTCGTCGATGCGCAGGATGAACGTGCCGCCGTTTGAGCGGGCGAAAGCCCAGTTATAGATAGCGGTGCGGGCGCCGCCGATGTGCAGCTTGCCCGTCGGTGAGGGTGCAAAGCGGACGCGAACGTCTGATGCCATGGAAATCTCCTCGATTGCAGGATGGATGTCTAACCGCACCAGTATAAAGCATCAAAGCAACCTCCGCACAAAGGGCACCGACCTACTCATCGAAGCCGGGCAGCTAATTTGGGACGGGGCTTTTTTAGCTGCCCCGGCAGGCTATCGACTAAACCAGCAAACATTCAGCCGGGGTAGCTAAAAAAGCCCCGTCCCAAATTAGCTGCCCAATGAGTAGGTGCGGAAAGGGTGTGAATGTTTGATTTACGCGCTATGATGTGCCCTTGCATAGAGAGCCCGGCGGAATGGTAACGGTCGCCGGGACACGTTTTTGAAAGGACAATCATGTCAGAAGAACTTCGTTCCATCCCACTCCAACACGGGTCCTTTGTATTTACGTCGGAGTCGGTGACCGAAGGTCATCCCGATAAGATTGCTGACCAGATCAGCGATGCCGTCCTCGACGCAATCCTCGCTAAAGAAATAGAGCTCCAGGAGCAGGGCTACATTGCGCCCAATGGGGTGCCCGCCAACGTTGAGAACGTCCGCTGCGCCTGCGAGACCCTCGTGACCACTGGTACCGTCATCGTTGCAGGCGAGATCCGCACCCAGGCCTACGTCGACGTGCAGGAGATTGCCCGTGGCGTTATCCGCCGCATTGGCTACAATCGCGCAAAGTTCGGTTTTGACTGCGATACCTGCGGCGTTATGAGCCTTATCCACGAGCAGTCGCCCGATATCGCCCAGGGAGTCGACGAGTCCTTCGAGACCCAGACCGGCGCCACCACCGACCCGATCGACCTGATCGGCGCCGGCGACCAAGGCATGATGTTTGGCTATGCCTCCAACGAGACCAAGACCCTCATGCCCATGCCGCACTACCTGGCGAGCCGCCTGGCCGAGCGCCTGGCCGCCGTGCGCCACGACGGCACCCTGCCCTACCTGCGCCCCGACGGCAAGACCCAGGTCACGGTGCGCTACGAGGACGGCAAGCCCGTCGAGGTCACGACCATCGTCATCTCCACGCAGCACGCCGCCGAGATCGAGGACATGGGCAAGATCAAGGACGACCTCATCGAGCACGTCATCACCCCCGTCATGGCTGCCGAGAACATGCCGTGGGACAACGCCGACATCTATGTGAACCCCACCGGTCGCTTTGTCGTGGGCGGCCCCATGGGCGACACGGGCCTAACCGGCCGCAAGATCATCGTCGACACCTACGGCGGCTACGGCCGTCACGGCGGCGGTGCCTTTAGCGGCAAGGACTGCACCAAGGTCGACCGCTCCGCCGCATACGCCGCGCGCTGGGTCGCCAAAAACGTGGTGGCCGCCGGCCTGGCCGACCGCTGCGAAGTCGAGCTGGCCTACGCCATCGGCGTGTCCAAGCCGCTGTCTATCATGGTCGACACCTTCGGTACCGCGCACGTTGCCGAGGACAAGATCGTCGAGGCCGTCGAGAAGACCTTCGACCTGCGCCCGGGTGCGATCATCCGCGACCTGGACCTGCGTCGACCGATCTACGAGAAGACGGCAGCCTACGGCCACTTCGGCCGCGAAGACGCCGACTTCACCTGGGAGAAAACCGACCGAGTCAAAGAACTCAAAGCAGCCTGTGGCCTGTAAGCTAACCCGAAAAGCTACAGCCAAAAACAACGCACCAAAAGAAGTACCGGCCTCAACCGGTACTTCTTTTTTATATAAACGGTGGTGATGATGTCTCGATATGCAAGGAAAGACACGTCCCTAGCTAATGAATTTTGCCATCTAGCAGCTCCAACCATGTATCCTTAGTCCCGAGGGGCGGGGCATAAGGTCGATCGCGAGTTCCGCACGAGCCGGAGAGCACTTAATGTGCTCTCCGTGCGAGCAGGACTGTCCGAGCAGGCGACCTTATGCCCCGCCCCTCGGGACGACGAGATAAGGCAAAGGAGCAGCCATGGCAGGCAAGCCGCAAACATTAGCTACGACCTCGGCATTCGAGATCTTGGGCCCCGTCATGGTCGGCCCCAGCTCATCGCACACCGCCGGCGCCCTGCGGTGCGCCCAAGTTGCCGCCAGCCTGCTGGAAGGCCGCATCACCAAAGTCACCTTTGGCCTGTGGAACTCCTTCGCCCACACCTACCGCGGCCACGGCACCGACCGTGCGCTCGTCGCGGGCATCCTGGGGCTCGACACCGATGACGAGAACATCAAGCAGGCCTTCGACCTCGCGCGTGAGCAGGGCCTCGAATATCACTTTGACATCAAGGGCGACGACGCATCCATCCACCCCAACACCGTCGACATCGACATGGTCGACGACACGGGCGCCACGGCACAGGTCCGCGGCGAGAGCCTGGGCGGCGGCAAGATGCGCATCAGCCGCATTAACGGCGTCGGCGTCGACATCTCGGGCATGTATTCCACGCTCTTCGTGGCGCACAAGGACGTTCCCGGCGTGCTCGCCGCGCTTACGAACCTGCTCGCCTACGCCCACGTGAACATCGCCTTTTGCCGCACTTACCGCACCGAAGTGGGCGGTCAGGCCTACTCCGTCTTTGAGACCGACGGCGCGCCCGATGACACCGTTATCCCGATGCTACGCAAGCTCGACAATGTCGATTACGCGACCTTTATCGAGCTCCCTGGTTCTGCCTCGTCGCTCTCCCCCGGCGTCTCGGCAAAGGAGATCTTCGACGACGGCGAGCAGCTGCTCGATGCGTGCGAGGAACTGGGACTCAGCATCGGTGCCGTCATGGCCGTTCGCGAGGCACGTCTGACCGGCGAGGCCCACGCCGTCGCCGCCATGCGCCGCGTGCTCGACGTCATGCGCGAGGAGACCACGGCCCCCATCGCCAATCCGCAGCGCTCGCTCGGCGGGCTTATCGGCGGCGAGGCCAAGCTCGTCGAAGCAACCCGCTGCAACGATTTGAGTGCAAGCCTGATGGGCACCGTCCAGACCGACGCCGTTGCCCGCGCCATGGCCGTGCTCGAGCGCTCAGCTACCATGGGCGTGATCGTCGCCGCCCCTACGGCCGGCTCCGCGGGTGTTGTGCCCGGCTGCGTGCTGGCGCTCGCCGATCGCCTGCAGCTCGACGACGAGCAGGTCATGGACGCCCTCTACTGCGCAGCCGCCATCGGCCTCAACCTCACCACAAGCGCCTGCGTTGCCGGCGCCGAGGGCGGCTGCCAGGCCGAGGTGGGAAGCGCCGCTGCCATGGCAGCCGCCGCGTTGGTGCAGATGCTCGGCGGCACGCCCGAGCAGGCGCTCGACGCCAGTTCCATCGCGCTGAGTAACCTGCTGGGTCTCGTTTGCGACCCCGTCGGTGGCCTCGTGGAGGTGCCCTGCCAAAACCGCAACGCCATCGGCGTGGCAGCGGCCTTTAGCTCGGCGCAGCTCGCCCTCGCCGGCATTAAGAGCCTGGTGCCGTTTGACCAAATGGCACATGTCATGCTCTCGGTGGGCCACGCTTTACCGGCCACGCTGCGCGAGACGGCAAAGGGTGGCATCGCGCAGGCTCCGGCCGCACTTTCGGCCTGTGCAAAATGTGGTGTGTGCGGATAGCGACTAAGAACGACTCAAAGGTGGGACATTTGTCCAAGCTCTTTCGAATGCCACCGTTTCCGTACCACAAACAGCAGGGCAATCGCTATAATGCAAGCCCAGTAAAAACACGATGAGCCATAAGGCGAAATTCGAAGGATATGCATACGATGACGCAAAACGATCGAACTCAACTGATTCCCGATCCGCAGCAGCCGAGCAGGCACACCGGCGGCGTTCAGTCACCGCGTCCTATCGCGCCGAGCCACGGTCAGCAGCGTGGTGCGGCAAACGCTTCGCAACGCCGGAACCAGCAGCGTCAGCAAAGTCATCAGCGCCAGGCAAACGGCAATGCGCCCAAGCAGCCCCCCACGCACGCTCGAGGCGATCGTGGCCCCGCGCGCAAACCCGCCGGCAACAATAAGTCGGGCAAAAAGACGACGCTCTTTGTCGTCCTGGGTCTAATCGTCATTGTCTATATCGTAGGCGTCGTAGCATTTTCGCAGGTAGCCTACCCCAACACCACCATCGCCGGCGTCGATGTCTCGTTCTCCAACGCTTCGTCTGCCGCTACCAAGGTCAATTCGGCATGGAAGCACTATAAGCTCGCCGTGACAGGCGATGACTTTAGCTGGACCTATCAGCCCGAGTCCGATGAACCCATCGTCGACGGTGAAGCTGCTGCAAAAGAAATCATCAACCACAACGAAGCCTTTATTTGGCCGGTCCGCCTTGTGGAATCCTTAAGCGGCAAGACCAAAACAACTGCTACCTCCAACGAAGTCGATCTTGATCAAGATGTCGACCTGTCCATGCTCTCCGACACCTTTGACCAAAAGCAGTTTGAGAAGGATCTGGGCGCCGCCATCGACGAGTTTAACGAGGGACGTTCGGGCACGTTCGAGGCCAATAGCTCCTATGACGAGCAGGCCGGCAAGTTTACCGTCGAGAAGGCGCGCTCCAACGAAAAACTCAACCGCGAGCATGTCATTAAGTATGCCGAGCTCGAGCTTGCCTCGCTGGCCGAGACCGTAGATCTTTCCAAGCTCGGCAACGATGCCTATGAGCCGCTCAATGGAACGCTGACCGATGATCAGATTCAGACCGCATGCGATGCCGCCAACAACTTCCTGGGCGTCAACGTGACCCTCAAGCTCAACGGCGAGGATGCCGGCAAGGTTGATGGCACTTCCGTGCTGCAGTGGATCAGCTTTGCCGATCCGGCAAACCCCACGCTCGATACGTCACAGATCAGCAGCTGGGCAGCCGAGCTCGCCAACGGCTTTAATACCGTGGGCTCCACTCGCTGGTGGACGCGCGCCGATGGCAAGCAGTGCGCCGTCGAAGGCGGTGACTTTGGTTGGTCCATCGACAGCAGCTCGCTCGCCAAGCAGGTCGAGGACGCCATTAACAACAAGCAGACCGGCGAAATCGAGATCAAGTACTCCCAGAAGGCCGACACCTTTACCGCAAAGGGAGAGCCCGACTGGAAGGCGTATATCGACGTCGACCTGTCCGAGCAGCACGCGCGCTACTATGACGAGAACGGTAATATCGTTTGGGAGGCCAACTTTATTTCCGGCAAACCGGGCGAAGACGCCACCCCCGAGGGCGTGTGGCAGATCAACAGCAACGACGGCGGCAGCACCCTGATCGGAGCCAAGGACCCCGAGACCGGTAAGCCCAAATACGAAAGCCCGGTGAGCTACTGGATGCCGTTCGAGGGCAATATGATCGGCTTCCACGATGCCACCTGGCAAAACGACAAGAGCTTCGATAATGCCGAGTCGTACAAGTGGTGCGGCAGCCACGGTTGCATCAACCTGCGCCTGGCAGACGCCAAGGCACTTCACGACTGCATCAAAGTCGGCCTGTGCGTGGTTGTCCACTCGTAGTGCAACGCGCGCATTCCTACAACGTGGAACCGCTGCGACCAATCTAACAGTTCCGAAAGAAACCGTCCTATGCGCCCGCCCCAACCGGTGAGCGCATATAATTATCGAGGTTCTTTCTATAAAGGAGACGCTATGCCGAATGTCCCCACGATCACCCCAGGCCCGGATGATACCGAGAACACACCCGAAGGTGCCACCGAAACGATTCCTCTGATTACAAACTTACATGCCGACAAGCAGAGCGTACGCGCGAACGATACGGCCGAGATTTCCGATGAAGAGGCATATGCCAAGCTCAAGGCAAAACGCGCCGAACGTCGACGCAAAAAGCTGATTCGACGCGGTATTGCCGCCGGCGTCGTAGGTGCCATCGCGCTCATTGCCATTGTCGCAACCCTGGTTATCAATGCGCAGCCACAGGGCGCTAGCGGGCCTGTGACCGACATGGTGACCGAGGGCACGTTTACCACAACGGTCGAGGCGAAAGGCCAGCTCAAACCCATTTCATCCTCAGTGGTCTCCCCTTCTGTCGACGGCACGGTCGATTCGATCAACGTGCAGGCAGGCCAATCCGTCAGCGAGGGCGACGTGCTTATGACCATTAAAAACGACGAGCTCGATCGCAACGTTGCCGAGGCGCAGCGTGCAGTTGCAGCCGCCCAGGAAGACCTCACCAACGCGCAGAAAGCCGCCGCTGTCGCGCAGGCCACCCCAACGACGGACGCCGATGGAGCTTCCGCAGCGGCTGGTGTCTCCGCGGCATCAGCGGACACGAACGCCGTATCGGCCGCGCAGCGCAGCCTAGCATCGGCCCAGGCAAACCTCGATCAGGCGAACGCCAAGGCAGCCAGCCGTACGGTCACGGCCCCGAGCTCGGGTAGCATCGTGGAGCTCAACGCCAAGGTGGGCGCCACGGTAACAGGCGGCATGATCATGGGCGAAAGCGATACGAGCGGCGGCAAGCAGTGCATGCAGATCGCCGACCTATCCAAGATGAAGGTGACCGTGCAGGTGGGCGAAAAGGACATCGCCAAGATCACCGTTGGGCAGAGCGCCAACGTCACGTATCCCGCGTTTCCCGATATCGTGAGCCAGGGAACCGTCACGGCTATCGCGTCGGTGGCAAACTCCGACGCCGCCAACGGTGGCGGCGGCAGCGTAACCTTTAACGTCGACATCCTCATCGAGGCGCCCGACGCGCGCCTGAAGCCAGGCATGACGGCCGAGGTATCGGTGGTGACCGAGCAGCTCGACGACGTGGTGATGGTGCCGACGATGGCGCTCATGACCGAAGACGGCGAACACTATTACGTCGACGTGGCAACCGATGACGAGGGCAAGCAAACCCGCCGCGTTAAGGTGACCGTCGTGACGCAAAACGACAACGAAGCCGTAGTCGGCAAGACACAGGTCAAGCGCGACGACCAGGGCAACGAGATCAACCCCAACGTGCCGGTTACCAAGCTGCGCGATGGCGACACCCTCGTCATGGACACCGGAGCGGATGCAACGGCTGACGGCGGCTACAGCGCGGATTCGGGCAGCATGTCTGCCGATGAGGGCATGTAATGCGTCCCGTTATCGACATCCGCAACGTGCACCGCATCTTTGAGAGCGAGGCAGGTTGCGCCCACATCCTGCACAACGTGAGCCTTGCGGTAATGAGCGGCGAATTCGTCGCTATCACTGACCCCTCGGGCTCGGGCAAATCAACGCTCATGAACATCCTAGGCTGCCTGGATAAGCCGACGGCGGGCGACTACTACCTGCAAGGGCTCAACGTGGCCGAGCTCGATGATGATGAGCTCACCGAAGTTCGCGCCCTGAGCATTGGCTTTGTCTTTCAGAGCTTCAACCTGCTGCCGCGCCTATCGGTTATCGAAAACGTCATGCTGCCGCTGGCCTACACCAATGTGCCCCGTAGCCAGCGCGAAATGCGCGCCGTGCACGCGCTGCAGGCCGTCACGCTACCGGTCGACCACTGGGACCACCGCATATCCGAGCTCTCGGGCGGCCAGATGCAGCGTGTCGCCATCGCGCGCGCCCTTGTCAATGACCCGCCTATCATTCTGGCCGACGAACCGACGGGAAACCTGGACTCCGCCACTGGAGCGCTTGTAATGGAGACCTTCCATAGACTTCAGGAGCGCGGCAAAACCATCGTGCTCATCACACATGACCCCGGTATTGCTGCCGAAGCTGACCGCGCCGTGACCATTCGCGACGGTCGCATTCACGACGGCGCGTATATTCCACATGCACCGCGGACCCTGCGCAGCGCCGTAGATAGCCTGCCCATGATTACCGCCTCCGCCAACCCGCCGAAAGGAGTGGTGGCATGAGCGCCCGCGATCTCATCCAGGAAGCCCTTCACTCGCTCGAGGCCAACAAGGGGCGCAGCCTGCTCACCATCCTGGGCATTGTCATCGGCATTGCCTCGGTCATTGCCATGACTTCGCTCATCGGCGGCATCCAAAACAGCTTGGTCAACAGCCTAGGCCTCAACGCAGCTCGTATGGTTCAGATCTATTCGTCGCAAGAACTCACCGAGTCGGACATCGAGAAGCTTCAAAAACTGGTGCCGCAGATAGAGCAGATCGGCATTGTCGACAGCGCGTATACCGAGTACAAGTCCGGCGATAAAAGCTATACCGTCATGGCGCAGGGCGTCGATAGCGACATGCTCGACGCGGTGGGGGCCGGCAAGATCGTTGCGGGGCGTACCTATTCCCAGGCCGAGTCTCAATCAGGCTCGCGCGTGGCGCTCATCAGCCGCGGCGGCGCCGATCAGCTTTACGGCAACGAACAGGACGCGGTGGGCAAGACTATTAAGGTGTCCAACGGCGAGGTGCAGATTGTAGGCGTGATTGATGGGGGCAGCGACTCCATGGGCTCGCTCACGCTGTATATGCCACGCGAAACCATCTCCGGGCTGTTTGGCGACGAGAATCCTTCATTCCCCAGCGTGACGGCACTTGCCGCCGAGGGCACGGACATGGATGAACTCTGCAAGACCATCGAGTCCAAGGTGCGCGCGATGAAGGGCATCGAGGAGGAGGATGAGTACGACAGTGTATCGGCGACATCCATGAAAAGCGCCATCGATGCACTCAACTCCTTTATGGGCGCGTTCTCGCTCATCATGGGTGCTGTCGCCAGCATCTCACTGCTTGTCGGCGGTATCGGCATTATGAACATGATGCTCACCAACGTGACGGAGCGCATACGCGAGATCGGCATCCGCCGCGCTCTGGGCGCCAGTCGTCGCGATATCACCGCGCAGTTTTTGGCCGAGTCTTCGGCGCTGTGCGTCACCGGTGGACTGTTGGGTGTCCTGATTGGCTATCTGCTGGCATGGGGACTCACGTTCTTTGCCGCAAGCACGGGCATCATGAGCGAGTTTGGAGCTACCGGGACGATCACGCCAAGCTTCTCCATTACGACAGTGTTGAGCGCGTTTGCCGTATCGGTCGGCATCGGCGTAATCTTTGGCTTCTATCCCGCTCGCCGCGCAGCAAAGCTCGACCCGGTGGAGTGCCTACGCTACCAGTAAGCCACCACCAACAAGTTGCGGTGAATTAGGGACTGAATATGCTATCTAGCAGCAAAAACAGACACTATTTCACCGCAACTTATTGAAGGGCTGCTTGCGCCAGTTCCGGGCATCGTCCTCGAGCTTTTGGCGGATGACGGGCTTGTACGGGTCGAGCTTGCTCGGGGCGCTCCTCCTCGCAGGCGGGAGGGCGCGCAGGCGCGGCGAGCGCCTAGCGCGCGAACTCCCGTAAGAGCGCGTCTTCCACTTCCCGAAGCGAAAGGGCCCCGCCTCCCTCGGCGGGACGGGCGACCACGATACAGCGCGCTCCCACGTCGTGCGCGGAGGCGATCTTCTCGGCCGTGCCGCCTACGGTTCCCGAGTCCTTGGTCACAAGCCACTGGGCGCCCACCTGCCGAAGCATCGCCACGTTGAGCTCGCGGGTGAAGGGCCCCTGCATGCCGATGACGTGCGACGGCGAAAACCCCGCGTCGATGCACTTCGTTATAGCACCGGGCAGCGGGAGCACACGCACGAAGAAGCGCTCCGCGAAATCGGCGACGCGCGTGTAGGGAGCAAGCTCCTTGCTCCCCGTCGTGAGAAGCGCGCGACCCGGGTTCTCGGAGAGAAAGCGCGCCGCGCAGGCGATCGACTCGACCGAGACGACGCCTTTGGGCAGCGCCTCGACCGGGCGCGCAAGGCGCAGGCATCGTGCACCCACGGCGAGCGAAGCGGCCCGGATGTTGCCGCTTGCGAGCGTAGCGAAGGGATGCGTGGCGTCGACGACGATGCGCGCGCCGGAAAGCTCGCGCTCCATGTCGGCCTCGTCGAGCCTGCCCGCAAGCACCTCGATGCCCGAAAGCTCGCCCAAAAGCTCGCCTCCGTACTCGGTTGCCGCGTAGGCACGGGCGGGGATGCCCACCCCGCTCGCCCATTCGCACAGAAGGCGGCCCTCGGTGGTGCCGGCGAAGATGCGCAGCGCCGGCGCGGATGCGGGCGCCGTCACTTCGGGCCGCCTGGGCGCGTGATCTGGTAGAGCAGCGCGTTCATAATGGCGGCCGCCACGGTCGAACCGCCCTTGCGACCCCTCGCGACGATGGCCGGCACGCGTCGCGCGAGTAGCTCCTCTTTCGCCTCGACCACGTTCACAAACCCGACCGGCACCCCAACGACGAGCGCGGGCGCGATCTTCCCCGCGTCCATGAGCTCGGCGAGGCGCAGAAGTGCTGTGGGAGCGTTGCCGACGGCCACGATGAGCGGACCCTCGATGCCGCAAGCTTTGTCCATGCTCGCAACGGCGCGAGTCGTGCCCGCGGCGCGCGCCGTTGCGGCGACATCAGGGTCGGCCATGTAGCACACAGCCTTGCAGCCGATCTTCGCGAGCGCGGGCTTGCTTATGCCTGCGAGCGCCATGTTCGTATCGGTGAGCACCGTGGCCCCTGCGCGCAGTGCGTCGAGCGCACAGTGCGCGGCGTCATGGGTGAACACGAGGGAATCGGCGTACGAGAAGTCAGCAGTGGTGTGGATGACGCGCTTCACGACGGGTTCTTCGAGCGGCGGGAAAGTGCGGCCGCCGAGCTCTTCGGTGATGATCTCAAAGCTGCGCCGCTCGATGTCGCCGGGCGCCATCTCCTTGGAATCCATCTAGTACTCCACTCCTTCCCTTGCACATATCCCCTGCTCGTAGGGGTGTTTCTCGCACCGCATCTCGGTTATGTAGTCGGCCTTCTCCACGATCTTGCGGGAAGGCGCGCGCCCGGTGAGCGCTACTTCGACGCCGCGCGCGGACATATCGAGCGCGCGGTCCACGAGCGCCTCGTCGACAAGCCCCTTCGAAAGCGCGTCGAACGCCTCGTCGAGCACGAGCAGCCCCTCCTGCGCGCCCTCGAGCTCGGCGAGCGCGGAAGCGAGGTTCCCATCGTGCAGCTCGCACGTAGCGGCAAGTTCTTCCGACGTCATCGACCAGGTAAACTTGTCCGACACCTTCCCCGCGAACACGGGCACGCCGAAATGCTCGGCGAGCAGGCGCGCCTCCCCGCTTTCGCCGTCTTTCAGGAACTGCACGACAACGACGCGGCGGCCTGCGGCGAGCATGCGAAGGGCGAGCCCCATCGCCGCCGTGGTCTTACCTTTGCCGTCGCCATGATACACGTGGATCATACGCCCTCCTCGATAATGCGGTAGACATACTCCATGTCGAGCGCCCCGCGCACGCCGTCGGCCAGGCGGTCGAACTCGCGCGCACGGTGATCGGCTGCGGACGCCGCGCCCGCAGCACCCACGACGCTCTCGGGCAGACCGCGCATGCGCGCAAGCGAGCGCGCGAGGGCGAGCGCCACCCCCGGTTCGTCAAACAGGCCGTGGAGATAGGTTCCGAACACGTTTCCGCAGGCCGCGCCTTCTGGTTTGCCGCCAATCGTGCCCGCAGGGGCGCAGGAGACGGTCGTTTCGCCGTCGTGAATCTCGTACCCGCGAGCCGTCATGCCGTTCCACACCGAGAACGCGCCTTGGGCGCCCGTGATGCGAAGCTCCGACTGGGCGAGGCGCTTTTCCTCCTTGAACACCGTACTTGCAGGGATGAGCCCGAGCCCGCGCGCGGTGCCAGCGCCTTCCCTGCCGTGCGGGTCGGAAAGCTCGTCTCCCAAAAGCTGGTAGCCTCCGCATATGCCGAGCACCGGCGTGCCCGCGCCCGAAAGCGCGCATACACAGGCTCCGATGCCGCTAGCCGCAAGCCAGCGCGCGTCGTCGAGCGTGGTCTTCGAGCCGGGGAGCACCACCAGGTCGGGTCGGCCCAGATCGGTCGACGAGGAAACGTAGCGCACGCCCACGCCGGGCACGCGCGAAAGCGGGTCGAAGTCGGTGAAGTTCGACAGATGCGGAAGGCGCACGACGGCGACGTCGATGAAGCCGCGCGCCTCGCGGGCAGATAGGCGCGGCGCGAGCGAGTCCTCGTCGTCCAGGTCGAGCGTAAGATACGGCACGACCCCCACGACGGGAACCCCGCACATCTTCTCGAGCGGGGCCAAACCCGGGCGCAGGATTTCCACATCGCCGCGGAACTTGTTCACCACAAGCCCCCGCAAGAGCGCGCGGTCCTCGGGTGCAAAGAGCGCGACCGTGCCGTAGAGCTGGGCAAACACCCCGCCTGGGTCGATGTCGCCCGCGAGCAGCACGGGGGAGGACACGGCGCGCGCGAGCCCCATGTTGACGATGTCGTTTTCGGCAAGGTTGATTTCGACGGGGCTGCCGGCGCCCTCGATGACGATGACGTCGTTTTCCTCCGCGAGCGAATCGAACGCCTCCAAAATCTGCGGCATGAGCGCCTTCTTTCGCGCGAAGTAGTCCCTCGCAGCGAAGGCTCCCTGCGCCTTGCCGGCCACGATGAGCTGGCTTCGGTGGTCGCTTTCGGGCTTGAGCAGGATGGGGTTCATGCGCACGTCGGGCGCGATGCCGCACGCCTCGGCCTGCATGATCTGGGCGCGCCCCATCTCGAGCCCATCGGCCGTGACACCGCTGTTGAGCGCCATGTTCTGGCTCTTGAAGGGAGCCACGCGCAGGCCGTCCTGCGAAAGCACACGGCACAGCCCCGCCGCAAGCAGGCTCTTCCCCGCGTTCGACATGGTGCCCTGGATCATGATGGGCTTCGCCCTACCCACGGGTATCGACCTCCTTCGCCGAGCCTCGGCCATCCGCGCCCGCCATAGCGCCGCTGCAAGAAGCGCCGCCCCGTTCGTCGGGTTCGCCTTCGCCCGATGCGCCTTCCGCCCGAAGCGCGCGACTGAACGCCATCGCAAGCCGGGCGTTCTCCTTGCGCGTGCGCACCGCGACGCGGCACCAGAAACGGGACAGTACCGAAAACGAGTCGCACGTGCGGACCAAAACCCCCTGTTTATACAGGCGCTCGGGGATGTCTTTCGCCGGCGTGCGGACTAAAAGGAAGTTCGCATCCGACGGCACGACGAAAAGCCCGAGCGAGGAGAGCTCGTGGGAAAGCCACGCTCGCTCGCCCGCCAATACATCGCGCGTGCGTGAGACGTATTCGACGTCTTCAAGGGCGGCGATGCCCGCGGCCTCGGCGACCGAGGAGACAGGCCACGCCTGCCCCGCCCGGCGAATCCCCTCGATGAGTTGGGCGTTTCCGCTGATCAGATATCCCAACCGCAACCCCGCCATTCCGTAGAGCTTGGTAAACGCGGAGAGCACGGCCACATGGCGCGAACACGCGGCGCGTGCGGCCACGCTCCTTTCGCGGGCGTCGGGCGCAAATCCGAGGAAGCACTCGTCCACGACGAGCAGCGCGCCCACCTGCTCGCAGCGGCGAGCCGCGGCATCGATCACGCGGGGGTCGACGAGGCGCCCCGTCGGGTTGTTCGGATTGCAGAGGTACGCCACGTCTCCCGGCCCCTCGATCGCGCGGGCGAAGGAGGCGGGCACGTCGAAGTCGTCCGCTTCGGAGAGCGGGAACTCCTGCACGCATGCGCCGTAGTACGATGCCGCCTCCGCATATTCAGAGAACGTCGGCGCGCACACGACGATGCGTTTCGGGCGCACCGCCGCAGCGAGCCGCCAGATGATGTCGGACGCGCCCGCGCCGCAGACGATAGTATCTTCGGGAATGCCCTGGGCGCGCGCTAGGGCGCGAACGAGGGCGCGGCTTTCCCTATCGGGGTATGCGTCGATTCGAGAAAGCGCCTTGCAAGCTGCGGCGACAGCGCGCGGCGAGGGGCCTGCCGGATTCACGTTCACCGAGAAGTCAATGAGATCGGAGGCGCCCCCTTCGCAAGCGATGCCGAGCGATTGCGTGCTACCCCCATGCGCACGGGCGCGCAGGATTACCCCGGCAGCCCGGGGCGCGGCGTGGTCTTCCCTCATGCCATCACCCCCACGGCGAGCACGACCGCCGCGCGCGCGGCGCCGAAGACGACGAGCGCGCATACGGACGCGGCGAGCATGAGCCTTGTCGCCCGGGCGATGTCGCCCCACTCGATTTCGCGGTACGCGTCGCCTATCGTCGGTTTCTCAACGAGCTTGCCGAAATACACCGCGGGTCCTGCCAGGCGCAGCCCGAGCGCGCCCGCGCACGCCGACTCGGTCTGCGCCGCGTTCGGGCTCGCATGGCGACGCCTGTCGCGGCGCCAGATGCGCGCCGCCCCGCACGCGTCGAGCCCGACGAACGGGCACACGGCGATCATAAACAGGGCCGACAAGCGCGAGGGAATCCAGTTCACCGCATCGTCGAGGCGCGCCGAGGCGCAGCCGAAGTCGATGTAACGCGCGTTTTTGTAGCCCACCATGCTGTCGAGCGTGTTCACCGCCTTGTACGCCATGCCCAAGGGCGCACCCCCGATCATAAGGTAGAAAAGCGGCGCGATGACGCCGTCGCTCGCGTTCTCCGCCACCGTTTCCACGGCGGCACGCGCGACGCCCTGCTCGTCGAGAACAGACGTGTCGCGTCCCACGATGAGCCCGACGGCTTCGCGCGCCGCGACAAGGCCACCCTTCGAGAACGCGCGGGCCACGGCCAGGCTCTGGCGGCGCAGCTCGCATGCCGCGAGAATCTGATAGCTCGCCCATGCCTCGACCACGAAGCGCAAGCCGGGGTGAACCATGCCGCAAAGCTGCAGGATTCCCCAGGTCAAAAGCCCACACGCAAGCGGAAGCGCCACGGCGAGCACAAGCCCTGCGGCGCGCGTGCCCGCGGACGTTTGCGGGAATGCGCCCCGCAGGCGGCCTTCGGCCCACGTGATCGCGCGCCCCATGGCGACGACGGGATGGGGAAGCCAGCGCGGGTCGCCGAAGGCAAGGTCGGCCGCGAACCCGACGGCGACGGCAAGAATCGTCATCACCGGGCATCGCCCCCCGAAGCGGGGCGAACGTCGCGAAGGCAGCGCCCATCCCAGGTGGCGGCCCATGCGCCGGCCGGCTCGGTATGCACGTCGAAGTATCCCATTTTCGGGACAGCTAGCTCGGAGAGCAGCGCTTTCACGGTACCCGCGTGAACGACGAAGACGGCGCGCCCACTCCCCTGGGCGCGCTCCGATTCGCACGCCTCCCGAAACGCCGCGACGACGCGGCGGGTGAAATCGCTCTTGCCCTCGCCATGCGGGCAGCGCGTCTCGCACCAGGAGTCTACCCAGGCGCGGTAGCGAGCATCCTCTTTAAGCTCGGCGGCGCTTCGCCCCTCGAAGTCGCCGAAATCTATCTCGCGCAGACCGGGGCACGCCACAAGCTCCGCGTTCGGGAAGAGGATGCGCGCCGTCTGATCGGTGCGGGCCATGCCGCTCGTGATAACACGGAACACGTCACGATCGCACGCGA
>CAJMHR010000023.1 GCA_905213265.1 uncultured Collinsella sp. | reverse complement strand
TATTCCAGAACGTCTCGCTCACGTTCATCTTGACGAACTCGTCCACCAAGATCATATGACCGGTCGACGAAACAGGCAGCCATTCGGTGATGCCCTCGACCAGGCCCATGAAGGCAGATTTTATAAGCTCGATGATATCCAAAAGGACCCCCTCGTTAGACACCCGCCGATATTGTTCTGCGGACGGTGCGGGCGACCCCCTTTATAAACCGTTCGGGCGCGTCTGCGCCTACCCTTACCAAAAAACTCGCCCGTTCACAGAATTGCGAGCGGTCAAACCCAAATCCTTGGGTATAACTGCAACAAGATAAAGTGTCCGGCGGCCAACGCGCCCGCGCCCGCCCGACGCACGAGCCCCGCGCCCGTGCGATAGACCAAGGAGGAAACCATGAACGAGGGCTACACCAAGGTATTTGTTTCACTCGACGGTACTGAGCAGCAGGATTTTGTGCTCGCACGCGCCATCAAGGTCGCCGCGAACAACGGCGCCAAGCTAATCATCGGCCACGTTATCGATTCCACGGCGCTCGAGAGCGCCGGTTCCTATCCGGTCGATCTGGTCAACGGCCTAGAGGAAGCATTTAAGAACTCCATCGCCAAGCAGCTCGAAGAGGCCAAGGCCAATCCCGATATTCCCGAGGTCGAGGTCATGATTCGCGCCGGCCGCATTCGCGAGACGCTCAAGGACGAGATGCTCGACGTGGTTAAGCCCGACCTGGTGCTCTGCGGCGCCCGCGGCCTGTCCTCGATCAAGTATGCGCTGCTGGGTTCGATTTCGACGTTCCTGCTGCGCAACACGGACTGCGACATCTTGGTCGTGAAGTAGGTTCCTTCCCGTCGGCGCAAGGCCTGCGGGGTTATCACGCCGACGTCCTCGCCGCTTCGCGGCTGCGGGATGTCGGCTTTGATAACCCCTCCCGGCCTTGCGCCTTCGTCACCGTACTTCAGCGAGTTGGCTGATAAAAGATGGCGTGCCGCCCCATTTGGGGCGGCACGTTTTGTTTGAGGCGGCACGTTTTTGTTTGGGCGGGCGTCTGCCGTGTGCGTTACTCAAAGTATTGGAACTTGTTCGTTGAAAAAGCGAATGTTACGACGAAGCCTTCGCCCGGCTCCGATGCCGCGGTGACGTCGATGCCCATCTTGGAGCACAGACGCGCCACCAGGTAGAGGCCGATGCCCGTTGCGCGCTTGGTGGTGCGGCCGTTGTCGCCGGTAAAGCCCTTCTCGAACACGCGCGGCAGGTCGGCCGCGCTCACGCCGCAGCCGTTATCCGCGACGGCAAGCTCGATGCGCTCGCTTGCCAGGCCCTCGTCCAACAGCGCACCCGAAAACACGATCTTCGCGCCATCCTCGCGCGCATATTTAATGCTGTTCTGAATGAGCTGGCCCAGAATAAACTCGAGCCACTTCTCGTCGGTAAAGACCTCAAAGTCGAGGTTCTCGCACACCGGAGCCACGTGCGCCGCGATAAGCTCGCGCGCGTTGGCTTTAATCGCGCCCGTCACCAAGGTCTTGAGATCCCAGCGGCGAATCAGGTAGTCGCGCTCCACGACTTCCGAGCGCGCATAGTACAGCGCCTGGTCAATATAGCGCTCCACGCGGGCAAGCTCGCGACCAAGGTCATCTACGCGCGACAGGTCATCTTCGCTGCCGTCCAGGTTTTCCAAAATCAGATGGGCTGCCGCCAGAGGCAGCTTGGCCTCGTGGACCCAGCTCTCGATATAGTCGCGATAGTCATCGGTCTGACGCCTGCCTTCGGCAACCTCGTCGCAAGCGGCTTTGCCCACCCGGCGCAAGACCTCGTATTCGAGCTCGCCCTCGGCATAGGTCGGGCATTGCACCATCTCCTGCACCCATGCGGGACTCTCGAGCTCCTCTGCCGCACGCTCCAGCTGGCGCAGAAAACGACGACGGCGCGCGTACTCGATCACGATGCCGAGCATGCCGAAGATATAGGACACGCCGACCGCCACGACCACGATAGAAACGGGTGCGCCGGCGACCGTCAGCACAAAGCAGCTCAGCAGCACGCCGCACGTCCACACGGCGACGGGAAGCAGCGCATCTTTGAAGAATTTGGCAAACGACATAGCCGGCCCCTAGAC
Organism: uncultured Collinsella sp.; assembly: GCA_905213265.1. Lineage (GTDB taxonomy): Bacteria > Actinomycetota > Coriobacteriia > Coriobacteriales > Coriobacteriaceae > Collinsella. Next base: position 36,128 of record CAJMHR010000023.1, on the reverse strand, counting down.
CGAATAGCCCTGGCCGCGGTGCGTCGTCAAATACCCCTTGATGCCGATTTTTTCGAGCGTGGTGCGCAGGCGGTTGATGTTGACGGTGAGCGTATTGTCGTCCACGAAGGCGTCGGAGTCCCACAGGTCCTGCATGATGGCCGAGCGCGAGACGATCTTGCCCGCACGGCTCAGAAGCAGCGAGAGGATACGCTGCTCGTTTTTGGTGAGCTCGGTACTGGTGCCGGTTTGCATGTTGGTGACCATGGAGCGGGCGAGGTCAAGCTCTAGCCCCTTGTGGACAAGTGTGTTGCGCTCGCCTGACGCCGCGGTACGACGCAGCAGTGCGTTGATGCGCGCCACGAGCACGCGCGCGCTGTAGGGCTTGGGAACAAAGTCATCCGCGCCGAGCGTCATGGCCATGACCTCGTCAATCTCGGTCGCGCGCGAAGTGAGGACGATGATGGGAACCTCGGATTCGCGGCGAACCTCATGGCAGATATGCTGACCGTCCTTGACGGGAAGTGTGAGGTCGAGCAGCACCAGGTCGGGCGCGGCAGCGAGAATATCACGCGAAACATGCTCGAACGATTCGCATGCCTCGACCCCAAAACCCGCACGGGCAAGGATATCGGCAAGCTCGCGACGAATGGGTTCATCGTCCTCAACGATATAGATCAGCGCCATGGATTCCGCTCCCCCTCTTGGTTGTCTTGCCCCATTATGACCGCGTGACCGCGGAGCCGCAGGTGCGCGCCTCGCGCGGCACCAAGGTGACAGAACTGTTCGCAAGCGGGGGCGTTTTGTCCGCCTCACGCTCGCGACGGGAACGGAGACCAAAATGAGTTTTTAATCCCCGTCCCAGAAACATCATTTAGCGGCGGGCGCGGAGCTTTTCGTAGCCGTCGGCGAAGAAGGTGACCATAGCAGCGTCCGCCTCAGCGGCATCGGTATCGTCGGCAGGGACCACGCCGTGCTCGTCGCTCACCAGGAACAGCGCGCCCTTGAGCTGTGCGGGAATATCTACGCGCGTGACCGGGATGTTCTTGGTCTGGGCCAACTGCTCGATGAGCGTCGCCGTGCCGCACAGGCACTCGTCCGCCGGCGCCACAAAGGCAAGCTCGCCGTTATCGACGGCGGCGAGCAGCTCGGGCGCCACGCCGGTTTCGTCGGCCTCGGAGCGGGCCTCGGCGGAGCGGGCACGTAGCGCCTTGGCCGACGTATCGGTTAGCGGCTCGTACTCCCCCACCGTCATGGCGGCGTTGCCGTTGACGTCGATCACCAGCATGAGCACGCCGTCGCGTGCGGTGTAATCGCCCTCGGCAAGCGACCACTCAACGTGCTGCTTGGCCCAGCTGAGCATGTTATGGGTAAGCGGCTCGCCCTGCACCAAGCGCTCGGACAGTGCGCGAATGTGGCGGTTGAGCATGGGCACCTTTTTATTGGACATGCGCCAACGGCAGACAAGCGCGGGCTTGTCGAGCGTGAATTTCTCGACCGCCTCCTGATTGGCGCAAAAGTCCTCGTACGCACGCTGATCCTCGGCATTGCCAAACAGCTCGGCATCATCAATCTGGGGCATGGTCATACCTTTCGTGTTAGTCATTCCGTCCTCTTATACCAAAAAGACGGCCCTCCAAACGGAGCGACCGTCTTTTGCAGAGATTATTTTGTCCCAAGGCGGAACTTAGTGGCGGAAATGCCTGGCGCCGGTAAAGACCATCGCAATACCATGCTCGTTGCAAGCCTGGATGCTCTCGTCGTCGCGCTTGGAGCCGCCGGGCTGAATGATGCAGGTCACGCCGTGTGCAGCAAGCACGTCGACATTGTCGCGGAACGGGAAGAACGCGTCGCTTGCACAGGCAAAGCCGCCCTTCTCCACGCCCTCGCGCTCGCAGAAGTCCTCGGCGCGCTCGCAGGCAAGCAGCGCAGAGTCAACGCGGTTAGGCTGACCCGGGCCCATGCCAATGCCGGCCTTGCCCTTGGAAACCAAGATGGCGTTGGACTTAACGCCCTTGCAGACCTTCCAGGCAAACTCGAGCTCGGCCATCTCGGCGTCGGTGGGCTTGCGGTCGGTGGGGAACGTAAAGGTCGCGGGATCCTCGGTCACGTGGTCGACTTCCTGCACCAGCATGCCGCCGTCGATGGAGCGCAGCTCCACCTGGGCGCCGTGGTCCACGCCGCCGGTGGCCAGCACGCGCAGGTTGGGGCGCTTGGCCATGCGCTCGAGCGCCTCGGCAGTGTAGCTCGGGGCGATGATGACCTCGACGAACTGCTTGTTCTGATCGGCAAAGTGCTCGACCAGCTCATAGGGAACCTCGCGGTTGCAGGCGATGATGCCGCCAAAGGCACTCTTGGGATCGCAGGCGAAGGCGCGGTCGTAGGCAGCCGTGATGTCCTCGGCAACGGCAGAACCGCAGGGGTTCTGGTGCTTGAGGATCACGCAGGCCGGCTCGTCGAACTCGCGGACCAGGTTCCAAGCGGCATCGGCATCCAGATAGTTGTTGTAGCTGAGCGGCTTGCCCTGGATCTGCTCGGAGCCAACGAGCGGGAACTGCGAGCTCGCGGTGTTCTCGCAGCCCTCGACAAAGCGGTAGACCGTAGCCTTCTGCTGCGGGTTCTCGCCATAGCGCAGGTCGTCGACCTTCTCCAGCGAGATCTCGAGCTTGGCAGAGGTATCCGCCACGTCGCTTGCCTGGGCGGCAAGCCAACGGGAGATAGCCGTGTCGTAGGCGGCGGTGGTCTGGTAGACCTTCACCTGCAGGCGACGACGGGTGGAAAGCGTGGTGCAGCCACCGGTCTCGTGCATCTCGGCCAGGACGGCATCATAGTCGGCCGGGTCGGAAATGACGGTAACGCTCGCGGCGTTCTTGGCGGCAGAGCGCAGCATGGAGGGGCCACCGATGTCGATGTGCTCGATGGCGTCCGCGAAGGTGACCTCGGGGTTGGCGACGGTCTTCTCGAACTCGTACAGGTTGACGACGACCAGGTCGATCAGCTTAATGCCGTGCTGAGCGGCCTCCTGCATGTGCTGCTCGGAATCGCGGCGGGCCAGCAGCGCGCCGTGGACCTTGGGGTGCAGGGTCTTAACGCGGCCGTCCATCATCTCGGGATAGCCCGTGAACTCCTCGATGGGGGTTACGGGAACGCCCGCGTCCTCGATGGCACGAGCCGTGCCGCCCGTAGAGATGATCTCGACGCCAAAGTCATCGACCAGCGTCCGTGCGAAATCGACGACGCCCGTCTTATCGGTAACCGAGATCAACGCGCGTGCGATCTTCACATCAGATCCCATGCAGTCCTCCTGTCTGGTACGCCGCCGTGCTCTGTGAGTCGGTGATACGTCGATCTGCAGCGCTCGCGCAGCGGCATTGAAAATACTGATTTAATGTAGCGCATCGAGCGCATCGATGCATCCCGCAACGGGCGCATGTGCAGAAAAAGTTTGCGAGCGGAGGGGATGGGCACGACACCGGGCACGGTGAGTTCATGGAACACAGGGGCACCATAATATGATGCCAATGGCGTGGTAGAACTGTGCTCGATATACATCCGCAAAAGAAAGAGGCACCATGGTCTCGCGGGTTCTCTACCGACCGTTTGATACCGAAGACTTCGACGCCATCGCACTGATTCTGCAGCAGCTTTGGCATAATAATTCGGATAACGATGAGTACAACCGCCTTGAAGCCGCGTGCGACCTCGCCTATTGCCTTTCGTCATCGACGTTTTCGCAGGTTGCGGTGATTGACGGCGAGGCGCGCGGCATTGCACTTGCACGCGCAGGACAGAACTCCGGCGTCACTATCAACGAGCATTGGATGGATACCGAACGCGCGCTGCTATCGCAGATGCGTGAGCTAGAGCCCGATGCCTGCGCCGAGTATCTCTCGTTTGTGCGCGCAACCATCCGAACCAACAACCGCCTGCTCGAGAGCAGCCCGTTGCCGCACGACAACGAGGTCACGCTGCTTGCCGTGGATCGCGATGTCCATGGCCTGGGCGTTGGCACGGTTCTGCTCGATGCCGCGGTCTCGCACCTATCCTCGCGCGGGGCGACAAGGGCGCACCTGTACACCGACTCCAACTGCTCGTGGAAGTTCTACGAGCTGCACGGCTTTAAGCGCACCGCCACACACCGCGCCAACCGCGAAGAGCGCCGCCACGACATGCCGCGCGAAAGCTTCCTCTACGAGCTGGACCTAACCGCCTAGGCCCAGCAGCCATACCAAGTCATTTAGGAACGTCCCCAGTAACTAGTCGTTGGGGACAGTCTTCGTAGGTAGCGCATAAAAAGGAGATGGACTTTCCCCGACGGCTGTCGAGAAAAGCCCATCCCATAATTTACGACCGTTAGAACGTTCCGCCGCCGCCTCCGCCGACGCCGCCGCCTCCGCCGCCCGAGAAGCCGCCGCCTCCGCCGCCACCCGAGCTGTCCGAGCTCGACGCAAGCTCACGGATACTCTCGTGATACACATTGTTAAATGAATCGAGCGGCGAATCGATGCCGTAATGATGGTAGTACCACCAGTAGCAGGGGTAATTGTCGTAGAAACCGTCGGCCTCGCGCACCTCGGGAGGCACCGCCTCGGCAAGCTGACGCAGGACTTCCTTCGAAACGCCCAGCGCCGCGCCCATCACCAGCAGCTTGTTCCACAGTACCAGATCGCCGGGGACGGCTTCCTTTAGGCGCGTGAAGTCCTCGAGCCAATGCTTAAGCGCCTTGCAGCGGGCCGCTACCTCGGCACCTTCCGGGGTAAAGCGGCGGAACGTAAGGCCCACGCCAATACCCACCAGCACAATCGGCGCCGAGATAACCGCGGCGATAATGTTCACCTGCGCGCCGTCAGTAAAGAAAATGGATCCCACGGGAACAAAGGCGATCAGAATACCAAGAACCAGGCAAAACACCATTGCAACGATGCCGTCCGAGGCAACGTACTCGCTATCGGCCAGCTTGCCCTTAACGGTGTTCTGATAGTCCTCGAGCTTATCACCTACGGGTGTAGCGTGCTGCTTGACGTAGTGCTGCAGCTCGTCAAACGTGCGCGAGCGATCGCCGTTCTCGTCGGGCTTAGCACCGGCAAAGAAAACCTTGAGCACCATGTGGTCAATGCCCTTGGCCGACTTCCAGCCCGCATCACTCACCGTCACGCGATATGTCTGCTCTTCTTTTTCACGCCCCAACAGACCCTTCTTGGCCTTGGTCACGGTCGCCTGCTCCAGCTTGATCACACGGTCGTCGGTGAGCTTCATGAGCGTGGCGATATATGCCTGATCGGGTACCTCGTTCCAGCTCATGAGGGCCGAAAGCACGGCGGGATGGTCGGCCGAAGGCACATCGCGGAAATATTCGTCCTGGAAAAGCGGCTTGGGCTTGCGGCGGCGCAGCTTGAGCACAACGATTGTGCCGGTAAAGGCCACCGCTGCGACAACACTTAACACGGCAAGCGCATTGGAAATCACGCGAGCGTGAGCGCGGCGGGCGTTAGCTTCGTCGGCCCACGCCTTCTCTTCGCTCAGGATCGTTGACATGCGCTCCTCGCTTGAAGCGGAAAGCCATGGCACCCAGTCGCGGGGGAAGGCGATGCGCGCCTCGGCGAATTCGCCCTGATGCACGCAGGGAATGGTATAGGTGACCATGGGTTCGTCCGCATCGAGCGACACGTCGCCCGTCAGCGGGCCGTGGCCCCATGCGCGGAAGTTATCGCCCTTGACGGCCGCCGTCCCGGCAGCAGCATTTGCGAAGTACACTTCCATCTCGACGTCATCGGAATCCGCGGACCAGCCATCGCCCACGAACTTCCAGTAGAGCTCGGCGGTATCGGCCCAGTTCATGACCGCACCGGTCATGGTGTAGCTCACGTAATAGATCGCGCTATCGCCGCTCTCGTGGGGGCTGAAAACCTTGATCTTTACGCCGCCGTCGGACTGCTCGACCGTGTAGACGCCAGAGTCACCCTTGTTCGCGCTATCGACTTTGTTGAACGCGGTGTCCTCTTCCTCGACGCTCAGCACGTCGACGCCCGCCGCGCCGCCCTGCTGGTTGGTGCCCGTATTGATCTCCCAATACACGCCGTTGATGTCGTCATCGAAATCGAACTGACGTCCCTCGACAACGGTCAGCGATCCATCGGCCTCGACCGTGGCACTGATGTAGGTTTGGGTCATGGAATAGCCGTCGGCGTGCGCGGCGGCAGGCAGCAGCAACAACGCAAGCGCGACGAGCGCGCAGACGGAAGCGAATCGCGCGAATAGGCGGCGCTGCCGACAGGTCTTGGCAACGGGGGCGTTCATAGGCACATCCTTTGTCTGTGATACCAACAGCGTCATTGTCCCACGTTTACGGACACACATGACGAATATCTAGGCGACCGGAGCGCCAAACGGGATGAAAGTCACCCCGCACCGCCAGCAGCTAGTCATTGGGGACGTTCCTTATCTGCCGGCAGTTTAGGACACTCCCTGGCATGTCCTGCACCAACGATAGATACCACTTCACAGCTCCGTCACAGGTGTAGCGGCTTTGTGTGGGCGCGGCATGCACTGATTGAGCCGCCAGCCGAGGGGCATAAAGCAGTTGAGCGAAAACGGTTTGCCCCTTTGCCGTTCGCTTGAGGATCATGTCCCCCTTTTCCGCGGAAACCCCGGCAGTTGCGAAGAGCTGCCGGGGTTTCTGTCGTTTGAGGGGTTGGGCTGTCGGGCGGCGATCGAGCTGTCGAGCCGGTGCCTCCCCCACCTCCCGCGCTATACTCGTCCGCATGGACATCAACGCATGCAACATAGCAACACACTCCGCGGACACACCGGCAACGGCAGGGCCCACCCCCGTCGTGGGCCGCTTCGCCCCGTCGCCCTCGGGCCGCATGCACCTGGGCAACGTATTCAGCTGCCTGTGCTCGTGGCTTTCGGCCCGCAGCCAGAGCGGCAGCATCGTGTTGCGCATCGAGGACCTAGACGATCGCTGCAAGCGCCCGGAACTTGCCGCTCAACTGATTGACGACCTGGCCTGGCTAGGGCTCGAGTGGGACGAAGGCCCCTACTACCAGCACGATCGCCTTGACCTGTACGAGAGCGCCTTGCACCAGCTACAAGACGCCGGCCTCACCTATCCCTGCTTTTGCACGCGCGCCGAACTCCACGCCGCGAGTGCGCCGCACGCCAGCGACGGCACGCCCATCTACCGCGGCGCCTGCAGAGGCCTTTCTGCCGAAGAAATCGCCCGCCGCAGTGCCCTGCGCGCTCCGGCCACGCGCCTGCGCGTGCCCACCGTAGATGACCTCGCAGACGACGTGATCGAATTCGTGGACCGCACGTACGGAGCCCAATGCGAGGCACTCGCCACCGAGTGCGGCGACTTTTTGGTGCGCCGCAGCGACGGCGTTTTTGCCTACCAGCTAGCCGTGGTGGTCGACGACGCTGCCATGGGCGTCACCGAGGTCGTGCGCGGATGCGACCTGCTTGGTTCCACGCCGCGCCAGATCTATCTGCAACATCTGCTGGGACTGCCCACACCGCGCTACGCGCACATTCCGCTGCTCATGTCGCCGGACGGCCGCCGCCTTTCCAAGCGCGATCGCGATCTGGACCTGGGCGAGCTCCGCACCCGCTTTGGCACACCCGAGGCACTGTTGGGATGGCTCGCCGGGCAAACGGGCATCGCGCCGGACGCCACACCGCGCTCTGCCGAGCAGCTGGTCGAGCACTTTAGCTGGGATGTCATCCGCGCGCATCGCGAGAACATCGTTATGGATGAAAGGACAGGCATGCAACAGACGGCAGCCCACCCTGACGAGCACCTCGATAGCGACATTGCCAAAGTATCAACAACCCATCTTTCGCCAGAGGGGTTCGATGCGTTCTGCGAAATACTTGACTATCCCACGCCTGAAGCTGCGAAAACGTTGCTCGAGCGCAAGCCGGCTTGGGAGTAAATCCCTTAACAAATCGGTTTTGGTTCGCCGCGAAGCTCATTCGTCCGCGCCCCTACGCAACGTCCCAGGGCTGGAGTTCGTCGCCCAGGCGAACGATGCAGTCGTAGAGCACGGTATGGCGCTCGGCCGGGTTGGCATCCCGATGGAAATGCCCGTAATACCAGAGCTTGTAATCCAAGCGGTCTTCCAGCTCATCGAAAAATGCCGTGAGTCGGTCAACGCCGGGACAATTCCAGCCGGGTGCCGGATAGAGCGTGGGCGAAAGCATACGCGTGGAGCAGGTGTGGGTGATTACGTAGTCGACCTTCCAACCCACGCTGTCGAGCTTAGCCCGCGCCTCCTCAAAGTTGCGCTCGTCCGGCAGCTCCTGCGGCCACCAGCTGGAATACGGAATGCGGTATTCCTTATCCACGCTCGTGGCGCCGCCCATGGTAAAGATCGCTGAGCCATCAAGCTCAAAAACCTCGCCGCGCGTCAGGCGTCGGATGGGCGAGGTGTCCGACAGGCGCTGCGTCAGCCCGCCGTGCCACAACTCCATGGGGCGCTCCGCCCAGTGATCGAAACGTTCGTGGTTGCCGTCGACGAACAGCACGGTATAGGGGCGCGACTCCAGCCAGGCGATATCGGCACATTCCTCGGCAGAGAAATCCCACGGAAAGCCAAAGTCGCCCGCGACAATCAGATAGTCGTCGCTCGTCAAACTATCCCCAAGATCCCAGTCGCGCAGCTTTTGCATGTCGAGGCCGCCGTGAATATCGCCCGTCACATAGACCGTCATCGGATTACCACTTCCCTGTAAGTCGCTAGCCCACATTCTGCACGATCACTAAGCCAACCGTTCCAGCCCTTCCATCCCTTAGGGCTTACCCCTCGTTCTTCCATCCAAACGGGTCGAGCACCCAAAAGATCAAATCGAGCGCGCCACCGGTCATCATGGCACCGGCAAGGGCCATGCAAACGTGCAGCGAGCTAGCACTTCGGAGCACGTCGAATGGCCCCAGAACAGCCAACAGCGCGACCGCTGCACCGGCTACGCACAGCGCAAGGCACGGCCCCGCGTCCTTGACGCACTTCTTTGCGAGATGCTTGGTGTTATCGCTCATTGGTATCGAACTCCTTAGAGGATCGTTGTTCAGACTCTCGCCGCCGCGACAGGGTGAGCGGCAAGTTAAGTGTCACATGTCGTGCGGACACGTGCGGACACCGCCGAGTTACCCTACATTTTTAAGATTATGATATGTTGTTGGGTAACTACTCAGAAGGGAGGCATCGTGTCCGTCTTAGAAGATGTCCTGGAAGAGGAATACGCACGTTCGAGGCGCCTCCTCAACCTCATGGAGCAGGAGATTTGCCTCCTTCCAAAGGGCAGCATCCGCATGCGAAACATAAAGGGCCACGAATACTGTTATCTCAACTATCGAGTTGGCGACAAGGTCAAAAGTGACTATGTCCCTGCTAAAGAGGTTGATGAGCTGCGAGCCAAAATCGAACGCCGAAGGGTTCTTGCGGCCGCCATCAGAGAACAGAAGCAATCTCAAAAGCAAATCATACGTGCGTTGGGGAGGGTGCCGAATGTTGACTGAGCAGCAACGAGCCTTCTTAAAAGTACTCGACCTAGTCGAGGAAGCAGGGTGCATCGACCACGTTATCCTCATCGGGTCCTGGGCGGAATTTGCCTACAGGCAGGCAATCTCGCTGCCAAAGTGTCCATAAACCCACAGAACACCCTAAGCTCAAAGCCTACCCATCAAGAAGTCGACTGCAGAGACGATTTTGATGCCGTCGATGTCGGTCGGATGGCTCCCTCGGCGAACGATAATGATCTTCTCATAACCACCGGTGATCTTCTCGAGCGACCTGAGCTCAAATGGACGCAGCTCGCGCTTGCGCGTCGCCTCCTCGTCAGTCGACTCTGTAACTTGGATGTCACGAAAGGCAATCAGCTTCTCGAGATATCTCGATTTTCAAGAACCGTCCAGCCGTTCATCACTCGCCCCAATTTGCAAGTTTTTCTCATGTGATGATAAGAACTTGCGATTCTTGCAAGTTTTTCTCACGTTATGGCACGATCTTGCATGCTCACCGCGGTCCATTTGCAGCCGGATTCTAATGAGGCAGCAGCCAGCAGCAGGCAACGTAATTGACGGCACAGACCGGCTCTTCGTAGTCACCCCTCCAGAGGCGCTAGACGAACTGTCGTGAAGCATCTCGTTTACAAAAGGAGAGTCGGAGAGTTCAAGAACGCAAGGCTAGTCTCTTTGGTAAAGATGGGGATGTTGGTAAGCGGGCGAATAAGAGACTGCTTAAGCATCGGAAAATGTAGGGTGAGTTATTTCATAAAACATGGCAGCCGTATGGCGAAGTGGGAATCCTAAAGGGAGGTGCGACAAGGCACGACTCAAATGTCGCAACTGCGAATGCGGGCGCACTAACACGCTCGCGGCGGAATAGATATCGACGATGAAGGCCAACGCCGGCGCGCACTCCAGCACCTCGCCAACATAGAACAAAACCAAGTTCGAGCTCACTCACTTCAGCAGAGCGACGGCAAGGTGACCTATTTTATTAATGCAACTCGATCAAATAATCAATGCCCAAAAGAAGTAGAACCTCAGTATAGAATTGCCTACCGACGTTCTTTCTCGACCAACAGTTGACAAAACTCGCCGACATCCATCAGCCAGTTTTGCTGTTCAGTGGTATATGAGCCAAATACAGGACGAGGCACAACCAGTTGAAGATTATGTTCACGCATCGAGTCTGTATATTCGGTGCTCACCGCCACATCGAGCGTGATTAAATGCTTATTCTCAATTCTATCCGCTTCTTCCAACACTTGGCGCCAGCGCTCTTTAACGGTCGTTTTTGCGCCAAGCATGGTCAGCTTCTCGGCAGGATACAAAGGATTTCTATAAGCCTCAATCGACGGCATAATGAAATCTGGCTTTGATTTGCCCTCAGTATACGGCTGAGCGGAATAACTTATGCCCCATCCCTTAAACAGGTACTCAAGTTGATGCTCGAAAGCAGTTCCCGCGCGCGATTTCCTCCGCTGGAAAGCTGACATCGTGGTCCGTAACACTCCATCAACATCGAGATCGCCTCTTAGATAGGGAGCCAAATCGCGCTCAAGCAGATGCCTCTCGAATACCTTAAAGAGAATCTCTTCTCGCTCATAGCAGTCAAGAAGGCACTTGTCGGGGTTGCTCCTCCAATCAAGCACACCCAAAGTCGAGATGGAATACCTCGTGAATTCAATCCCTTTGGGAAAAGAATCACCGAACTTTTCGACCATTTCATCCAAATACGTAACAGCCGACGTGGGAAGCGAAACTTCGATGCCAATCGCTTCAAGAATGGATGCGGCGATTGAGTCTATTCGCCTGTCATCTGCGGTTGACCGCGAAAAACCACTGTCGTCAACTTCGTTCAAACCGAAAAGCCATCTTAATTGGCACTCGGCATTTGATCCTTGTCTAGCAAATACAATCAGAAGACCATGCTCGTCTGAAGGTGCAATGACCATCAGGTCACCGATTCTCGAGGCTCGTATCGCTTCGCTATCGTTGTAATAGAGCCTGTATTCTGTCCTAGTCGGATGCTTCCTGCGCGCGTCGTACCAAGTCGTAAACCCGTGATCAAACAAAGGGTCTGCATCGTCGCAAAGAAATACGAAGGTCGTCGGTATATTTCTTATATCATCGTCGCCAAACAGGGAACGGAGCTCCGCAGTTCCGTTGAATTCATGCTGGTTGCTGCGTTTTCTATCAATATCAACAGCAACGAGTTTCTTCGCAACCGCGCCGTCAAAATAGCTACTCAGAACTCCGTAGTCCATCGAAATACGCTCCCATCATCAGCTTGGCCACTGCTCGCACAGCCGGTACGGTGACAGAATTACCAAATTGATGATATGCCTGCGTATCCGAAACCGGAATAATGAATTGATCGGGGAACCCTTGAAGTCGGGCACATTCACGCGGAGTCAGCTTGCGAGGGTTCTTCCCCTCGCCACGTGAAACAAGAATCTCACTTCCGTCCTTGTGATAGCGTGCTGAAAGCGTCCTTGTCGTGTCATTGGGGCCAACCGTGCTATAGCCAAAGCCATTGCCTGCCGCCTGATGCTTTTCCTTATATGCACGCAAATAAGCCCACAGTTTGTCGGAAAGAACGTATCGATCATCAGGAGCATCTTCAAGAATCTCCCCGACGGTGTGCCCACCACCCCCAAGCTCTAGTTGGTCCCAATCAAAATTAGTTTTTTTCTTAAAGCCAACAATGTAAATGCGCTCACGATGCTGGCAAGTCCAATTCTTGCTATCAAGAACCTTGTAGTGCACATCGTAACCAAGCTCGTCCTTAAGGGTCTGCATAATAATCCTGAAGGTCTTGCCGCGATCGTGACTCGTTAGATTTTTAACGTTTTCCAGCAGGAAAGCATCAGGTTTTTTGTCGCGAATAATACGAGCTACTTCGAAAAATAATGTCCCCTGCGTCTTGTCTTCAAAGCCAGTAGCGCGTCCCATCGATTTTTTCTTTGAAACGCCCGCGAGCGAGAATGGCTGGCACGGAAATCCCGCCAATAAAACGTTAAATTTTGGAATGTCGTCCGAACGAACGTCATGAATGTCCCCAGCTGGCTGATCACCGTAATTCATGCGGTACGTCTTCTGTGCATATTTATCCCACTCACAAGAAAAAACGCACTTGCCACCAAGTTCTTGGAACGGCAAGCGAATGCCACCGATACCAGCAAATAGGTCAATGTAAGTGAAAGGAGCGTCCTCCCGATCACCCTGCGCAAAGGGCGCCTGATAACCTAGGGAGCGTATAAACGTGAGCTCCGTAGCAGATGGACTGGTCTCGCCAGTCTCCCAACGCCGGACGGTTCTATCACCATTAGGTCCCATGCCAAGAGCGGCGGCGAACTCCTTCTGAGTCAGCGCGAGCTCCTTGCGTTTGGCAGTTATCTCTTCCCTAACGTCTTTCATGCTATCCAATCGGAACAAACTACGGACGAACTGTCCGCTAATTGACACAGCGTTATCAAGATTAAACGCGATTCATGGCAGTTGCAACACTTTGTTGCAACGCCTTTCAACGGTAACTTAGATTAACGTGTCGCACGGACAAACAATTGCCCCAACTTGCAACTAGCCAACATCAGGCCTGCGTATTCAGTCACAACCTAGAGTTATCAGCAAAGGCGCCATTAACTCGCGTCGTTTGGCGATTTTAGAGTTCTCTTCTACAAGATCCTTCAGCCGCTGCATATCGAGCCCTCGCCCAAGCGCGTCGTTATAGGCATCGATAATTAATGAGGGGTCCTCGCAATCGAGGCAAAGATCGACAAGCGTGCGCTCGGGTTTGGTAACCGGCAGGCCGTCGAGCCAGACGATATCCTGCTCGGCGATCTCGCGCTTTGCAAAAGAAAGGGATTCGTTTCTCGTATTGATGCGCATGGGCGCGGTCATCCTGTAGGGGGACAGATAGAAATCGCTCATTTGCTGCAGGTTCGCCGCAGTCGTACCGCTCACGGCGATGCCATCCCACTGGCGTTTTCTCTCCCACGCGCAAAGAGAGGGATTGGTGAGCTTCCAAAAAGCGTTGAGCTCGTCAGTGTCTCGGCGCCGTGTTCCAGACATCCGGTAGGCGCCGTGGCATATCCGTTCAAGACGCCCTGCACGGCATGAGTGCGCCAGCGCATCTCGAGAGATGTCCATACGAGCCGCCTGGGCTGTGGTAAACACGCCCTCGCTCTCGGAAAGCTCGCTTATCGCCGTTATGTTGCTAAAGTACTTCATGTTGCAATTGTAGGATTTTTTCATACTTTTGCAACGCGATTTTGATCCATATGATCCGTTCGCCTTGCTTATCCCATTTCTGCCGCCGGTTTGTCATCGGCTCACCATCCACCGTTATCGAGGTCTAATACTTTTTCCCCTCCCCACCGCCGCGCAAAAACTCATCCAACATTAATCTTGGCTCAAGAATCGCTTAATCTATAACCTGCACTATAGAGTTCGACCAAGGGCGGGGCGGCGCCGCGCAACGCAGACCGCCGAACGCAACGCTCGCGCCCGGGCAGATCGCCCGGCGTCGCGCCCATCGAACGAAAGGAGCAGGTCATGGACGACCTCGAAAAAGTTGAAACCATCCGCACCAAGTGCAACGTGAGCTACACCGATGCCAAGGCCGCGCTCGACGCCGCCGACGGCAACGTTTTGGACGCCATCATTTGGCTCGAGTCGCAGGGCAAGACGCAGACCACATCGGCGCACGCCGCCACCGAGTCCGCGCCGGTCGACGAGCCCTCGGCCGAGATGGTCGCCGCGCAGGCCGCCTACGAGAAGTCGAGCGAAAAGACCGACTTCTCCAAGAAGATGGACAGCGTGTGGGAGTACCTCAAAAAGCTCTTCCGCCTGAGCCTGGACACCAAGTTTATCGCCACGCGCCGCGATGCGATCATCCTCAACATCCCCATCCTGATCCCCATCGTCGCGCTGTTTGCCTGGGGCGCCACGATATGGCTGATGCTGATTGGCCTGTTCTTTGGCATGCGTTACCGCATCGACAGCGACGGTGACGTGCCCGGCAGCATCAACAACCTTATGAATCACGCCGCCGATGCCGCGGACGGCATCAAGCAAAATCTGAACGACGACAAGTAATCGCAGACGGGGGCACGTATGGCACGAATCCTGATCGTAGAGGACGAGGAGAAAATCGCCCGCTTTGTGACACTCGAGCTGGAGCACGAGGGCTACCAGGTGGAGCACGCCGCCGACGGCCGCACCGCCGTGGACCTGGCGCTGGAGCGCGACTACGATCTGATCCTGCTCGATGTACTGCTGCCGCAACTCAACGGCATGGAGGTGCTGCGGCGCGTACGCAAGCACAAGGATGTGCCGGTGATCATGGTCACCGCGCGCGATGCCGTGATGGACAAGGTGGCCGGGCTCGATGCCGGCGCCGACGATTACCTGACCAAGCCGTTTGCGATTGAGGAGCTGTTCGCACGGATCCGCGTGGCGTTGAAGCGCTCGGAGGCCGTGCGGGCGGCTTCGGGCGTTGGCGGCGCCGGCGCCGGGACGGGCGCGGCGAGCGGCGCGGATGTCGGCGCCACTGCGATACCCCCGGTCAGCGACTCGGCCCAGGCTTCCGTCGCGCCCTCCCCCGCCGCGCTCACCGTGGGTTCGGTCGCGCTCGACCCCGACCGCCGCGAAGTCACGGTCGGCGGCTCGCCCATCGCGCTCACGGCCCGCGAGTTCGACGTCCTCGCCCTGCTTATGGCGCATGCCGAGACCGTGCTCACGCGCGAGCGCATCGCGCACGAAGCGCTGGGCTACGAATACGTGGGCGACACCAACAACGTCGACGTGCACATCGCACACCTGCGTGCCAAGATCGAGGACGCCGGCGGCGCCCGCATCATCCAGACCGTGCGCGGGGTGGGCTATGTCTGCCGCGCGTAACGCCGAGGCCAAGCGCGTCACCTCCATCGCCCGCGCCATCAACTGGAGCTATATGTGGCGCCGCTTGATGAGCTACGTCTGGCTCGATCTGCTGCTGATGGTGATTGCGGCGGCGATCCTCGTCTATGGATACAACCAGACGCTGCCCGACGGCGCGTTTACCGCAGGATGGATCCCCGGCACCACCGTTCACGGCATGTCGCTGACGCCCGCGCGCGGCTGGGACCCGACAACGCTCACCTATACCGTCGAGCTTGCGCGCACCACCAAGACCTTCCCCCTCGCGCAGGACCTCGTCACGCTATGGCCTCTCTACCTTGTCGTTGTGGGTTGGCAGGTCATCAGCGTGCTCAACATGCTCGGCGGCGCCCGCCGCGTGCGCCGCACCATGGCGCCGCTCAACGATCTGGCCCTGCGCGTGGACGAACTCAGCCGCATGCAACTCGCCGGCGGCAAAATGGAAACGCTGGAGCAGGCTATCGAACGAGCAAGCGTCGACTCGCCGAGCGTCACCACCGGCGACGCCGATCTGGCGAGTATCGAGGTCGCACTCAACCGCCTGCTGCGCCAGATGCAAGAGGCAAAGCTGCAGCAGATGCGCTTTGTCAACGATGCGAGCCACGAGCTGCGCACGCCCATCGCGGTGATTCAGGGCTACGTAAACATGCTCGACCGCTGGGGCAAAGACGACCCGGACGTGCTGGCAGAATCCATCGCGTCCCTCAAGGCCGAAAGCGAGCACATGCAGGAGCTCGTGGAGCAGCTGCTGTTTTTGGCGCGCGGCGATGCCGGACGCACGGTCCTGCGGCGTGCGGATACCAACCTGGCCGCACTGGTCGGCGAGGTGTGCGAGGAATCGCAGATGATCGATGCCACGCACACGTATCGGCTGGCCTTTGACGCCGTGCTTGTCAGCGACCCGCACTGCGACGCGCCCGTCGACGTGGCACTCGTGAAGCAGGCTCTGCGCGTGATCGTGCAGAATGCCGCCAAGTACTCGGATGCGGGAACGACCGTCACATTTGGCATAACGCCCGATGCGGGCGCGGGCACGATCGGCATAAGTGTTGAGGACGAAGGCATCGGCATGAACCAGGAATCCGCAGCTCACGCGTTTGAACGGTTCTACCGAGCCGACAACGCACGCGATGCCGGCGCGCAGGGCTCGGGTCTGGGGCTTGCCATTGCCAAGTGGATCGTCGATAGCCATGGCGGTGTCATCGGCGTGACCTCGGTTGAGGGCGTCGGCAGCCGCTTTACGATTCGCCTGCCACGGTAGGGGCGTCTCGGCATAAATAAAGGGATAGGGTCACGCGGCCCTATCCCTTTTTGCTAGCTATGGCAGCTTGTGCGCTACTCGCGGCACAGATGCACGGCGAAACCGGCGAACTCGCGCTTAAAGTACACGAGCTTGGTGCTACCGTCGGGCAGCAGCGCGCGCGACTCTTCGTTGACCTCGAGCCCGCGCTCGGCAAACCACTTCTCGGCCGCATCAATGTCGTTGACGGCAAAGCCGATGTGGCCCTTGGTGCCACGACCATTCTGCTTCATGACCTCGACCAGCGAATCGTTAAAGTACGAAACCGGGGTCTCGATAACGGGCAGACCCATCATCGTCGAGAACAGCTCCGCGATCTCCAGGGCGTCTGCCGGGTCGGTGGCGTTAATGCCCACATGGGCAACGCGCATGCCAAAGAGCTCGACCGGATTGGCGTTCTGCTCACTCATGCAGTCAGCGCCTACTGAGCCATGACGTCAAGAACGGCCTTCTCGGCAGCGACGCGGTTCATGCCGGTCATGAAGGGCACGCCGCTCACGTACGGGCAGGTAAGGCCCTCGGGGGCAACGGTGGTGGCGATCAGCAGATCGGCGCCCTCGTCGCAAACGTCCTTGGCCTCGGAGATGGCGCACTGCACGATCTCGTACTTGTCGGCGTAACCGTTGGCGTCGAGCATGGTGGCGACCTTCTGGGCAACGAGCGTGGAAGTAGCAGCGCCAGCACCGCAAGCCAAAACAATCTTCTTCATAGGTAATGTCTCCCTTCATGGTTTACTTTAGGTAAGTGTACCGCAGCGAGCGATGGCGCTCGGCCTCGATGCGCTTTTATGCCAGTTTGCTTGCACGCCGCGTATAATACATCTAGCACGCGTTGTCATACCGCTCGCTTTACGAGCGACTAAGGACTCTAAAATGCCCGATTCCCGCACCCTCTGGACCGCCGTCGTCATTATTTGTATCGCCATATCGGTGTTCTTTAGCGTAAAAAAACGCACCACGTTTAAGCGCCTGCAACAGCTTATGGCTGCCAAGCAGTGGGACGAGTTCGATCGTTTGCTCGATGGCAAACTCACCAGCATGCTGTACCCGCGCTATAACCGTGACTACCTGCGTCTGAACTCCTATCTGCTGCGCGAGGACCACGAGCGCGCCAGCGAGATGTTCGACCTGCTGCTGGGGCTCAACCTCCCCAAGATGCAGCGCGTCGACCTGGTGATTAAGGCCTTTAACTACTATGTTGGCCAGGAGGACCGCAAAAAGTCCAAGGAGCTGTTGCACGAGATCAAAGGCTTTGAGGGCGGTCAGGCCGAGGCGGTCGCACACGAATGCCAGCTGATGTATGACACGATGATCCTCAAGCGCCACAACGACATTCCCGAGCTGGAGCGCATGCTCGAGGACGTCGGCGACGACCCGGTCAAGCGCTGCCGCTTGGAGTACCTGCTGGCCCTGCAATACCAAAACAAGGGCGACGAGGCAAAGTTCCAAGAGTTCCTTGAGAAGTCGGGCCAACACTCGATGGCCGTCAACGCGTAACAGACGGCTTGTGCTAGACTTCTAGTCTCACGGGGGCGTGGCGGAATTGGCATACGCAGGAGACTTAAAATCTCTCGCCGCAAGGATTGTGGGTTCGAGTCCCACCGCCCCTACCACGTAACGCTTACGGGTCCGTATCCCTTTGGGATGCGGACCCGTTTCTTTTGGATGCCGTCAACTGCAGAGCAGCTCGTTTGGGACAGGCTTTTTTGACTACTTTATTCCGCCCACCCAATGAACTTCCTCACACATTTTTCGATGGAAAAACGTGGTTATCTCGCACATTTTCCGATGGAAAAACGTGGTTGTCTCGCACATTTTCCGATGGAAACGCCCAAATGGCCCTATACTAGCCGAGAGGGTTGGGAGGCAATATGCAACGACAGCTTATGAGTGAACTTATCGCTTGGAAATCAAGGGCGAATCGCAAACCTCTCTTGCTTAAGGGAGCCCGCCAGACAGGAAAGACGTGGCTTCTTAACGAATTCGCAAGTCAGCAGTATCGAAACGTCATTCGTTTTGACTTTATGCTCGAGCCGAGCGCACGTTCGCTGTTCGATGGGGACCTCGACCCCAAGCGCATCATCTCCCAGATAGAACTCCTACGTGGCCAAACCGTAACGCCGGAAGACACGCTCATCATCTTCGACGAGATCCAAGAGGCGCCACGCGGGATCACCTCGCTCAAGTACTTCAACGAGCTTGCACCCGAATACCACATCGTAGCAGCCGGTTCCTATATGGGCCTCGCGCTCCGACGTGAAAACGAGTCATTTCCCGTCGGCAAAATCGACCAGCTCACTATGCATCCCATGGGGTTTGCCGAGTTCGTTCGCGCCGTCGACGGCAACCCGCTCGCCGACGCCATCCTTGCCGCAGACATGAACCTTCTAGCAAACGTCACCGAAAAGCTCAAGCACTTGCTCAAGGAATACCTTGTTGTCGGTGGTATGCCCGAAGTTGTCTCCGCTTTCGCCGAGACACGCGACTTCATCGAAGCCCGAAGGCTTCAGCAGCAAATCATCGAGGCTTACGAATCCGATTTTGGCAAACATGCACCCGCCCGCATCGTCGAGCGCATGAGGTTGGTTTGGAAATCCCTTCCCGGCCAGCTTGCCAAGGAGAACAAGAAGTTTGTCTATGGCGCCCTTCGCCCCGGAGCGCGCGCACGCGATT
The DNA here is from genome assembly GCA_905213265.1 of uncultured Collinsella sp. Lineage (GTDB taxonomy): Bacteria > Actinomycetota > Coriobacteriia > Coriobacteriales > Coriobacteriaceae > Collinsella. The sequence goes on along the minus strand of CAJMHR010000023.1, from coordinate 16,750 downwards.
TTGAGGAAAGCCTCCAGTGGCTCACGGACTACGGAATCGTTCATAAGGTGCCGCGTGTTTCCGCTCTAAAGGCACCGCTCTCGAGCTACGAAGACCTCTCGGGTTTCAAACTGTTCTGCATCGACGCCGGCATCCTCGGAGCGCTCTCCGGTCTCTCTCCGGCCATCGTTCTTAACGGATCCGCTGTTTTTACCGAGTTCAAAGGTTCGCTGACCGAACAATACGTCGCGCAGGAGCTTTTACTCCAGGACAAAACTCCCGCGTATTGGTCCTCTACCTCTGGCAATGCCGAAACCGACTTTGCCATCGACCATGCGGGAACCGTGCTTCCGCTTGAGGTCAAGGCGGCAGAGAACCTTAAAGCGAAGAGCCTGAAAATAGCCTGCGAAAAATTCAAACTCGAACGTTGCGTGAGGAGCTCCCTGGCGGCATATAGAGACGAGGGCACGCTCGTCAATATTCCGCTTTGGGAAATTGGGCAAATCGACAAACTGGCATAAAGGCTGCGGAGGCGCCCAGCAGGGACTGTTCCCAGGTGCCGGCAGAAAAGGGACGTCCCCAGGTGCTGGCTGTTGAGTTGCGGTGGAATAGGGACTGTTTGGTGCCCGAAAGGGCGATTTTAGTCCGTATTTCACCGCAACTTATAAGGGGATGGTTAAAGGGTGCTGAGGCTCGGGGTCCAGCCGATGGTGGGAGTCGCGCCGTCGAGAACCTCGTTGATGGTGGCGGCCATGCCAGCGAGCAGGCTGTTCTCGCTTACGGTGAGCGTCTTGTAGCCGCCGGCACGCATGAGCTCGCGGATCACCACGGCGCCGGCCAGAATCACGCCCGCGCGCTTGGGTTGCACGCCTGGCAACGCGGCAATGCTCTCCACGTCCAGCGTGGACATGCGCTCGATAGCGGCAGAAATCTGTTCCATCGAAAGCTCGCGCAGGTGCACAAAGCTCGAGTCGTACGGCTCCAGCTCGTGGACCAGCGCCACGAGTGTGGTGACGGTACCGCCCACCGCGACCAAGCGCTCGGCGCGCTCAAAATCGCTCGGCAGGCTCTCAAAGTAAGCCTCGAACTGCTCGCCCGCCCAGTCGGCAGCGGCAGCAAGCTCGCCGTCCGAAGGCGGCAACGCCGAGAAGAAACGCTCCGTCACGCGACGGCAACCGATGTCCAGCGAACGCGTTCCCTCCAGCGCGAAGACCCCGCGCTCCGGCGCGTATACGCCCGTCGCGAGCTCCGTGGAGCCGCCGCCCGAATCGGCAACGATAATGCGTTCACCGGCAAAGTCGTGCGCCACGCCAAAAAACGTCAGGCGCGCCTCGACCTCTCCCGGAATCACCTGCGGCTCGAGCCCCAGCCCGCGCAGGCCGTCCAGCAGCAGCACGGCGTTGGACGCATCACGCGCAGCACTCGTGCACGTGGTGCAGATGCACGCGGCGCCAAAGTCGCGCGCCTCGTCCACAAACATGCGGCATGCGGCGAGCACGCGCTCGACCGCCGCCTCGCAAAAGCGGCCCGTCGCGTCGACGCCCTCGCCCAGATCGGTAATCTCGGTATGCTTGGACGATTCCACGATGGCCCCGGCCTCGACCTGCGCCAGCACCAATCGCGACGACACCGTTCCCAGGTCGATCGCCGCCGCCTTATATCGTTTGTAATTTGTCATTGCGGGCTCCCCTCCGGGCGCTACTCGCCTACTCGCCGCTGGACGCGACCGTCTGACCCTCGACGCCGTTAAATCCAAACAGCATATCGAGCGCCCGAATGTACCACGGCGCGTCCTTGCCGACCTCTTCGATTTCCTTGGCCACTTCACTGGCCTTCTTGGCGTTCGACGACTTCTCGCTCGACGACGAGTCCGAATCGTCGTCCAGGCCCAAGACATCAATCCTAATCTCGCCGGGCATTGCCAGGCCTAAGTTCCCCGCTGCGTCCTTAACGCCCTCTTCCGAGAGCCACTTGTCGATACTTTTTTTCATCTCGTCGTTGTATTGCTCGCGAATCTCGACCTGCTTGGCCAGGATATCGCTCGAACGCTTGGCCACGTACAGGTCGCGCACGGGAAAATACAGGCTCACGAGCGCCAGCGCCACCACGATACCGATAAACAGCGGACGCAGAGAGCCATGCGTAAAGTCATAGATCGCCTTGACCACCGCATTGTCGTTGGCGTAGCGCATAAAGTCCGAGCCCGAAAGACGGCTCGAGGGCCTGCTCGACTTTTCGTGCGTTTGAGCCGAGGGACGCTGAGCATGCGCCGAGCGTGGCGAGCGGTCCGTCGGCATATTCATTTGAGCACGGGGGCGCGAGGTACTTGTCGGGCGCTGCATGGAGCGGTCGGCACCGACGTAGGCGGACCCACCGAGCTGCACCGTGCGCGCACGGCGAGGCGACGGCTCACGCGAACCGGCGGAATAGTACCTGTTGTCGTAAATCTGATCCATGTGCGCCTTGTGCGGTTGAGGTTTGTTTGCGCTAAGTATTCTAGTTATAGCACGAGCGCGCGCAACGTCTTCGGCAGCCTTTGCTCGACATAAAAAAGGCGCTGAGCCGTATGGCCCAGCGCCCATAGCGCTTTGCGGCATCCTGCCAAGGCGAGGCGGAACCGAGTCAGCCTCCCCCTCGCCAAATTCGCCCGTTTAGCGAATGTTGTAGAACGCGGCCTTGCCGGCGTAGCGCGCGCTGCCCTCGAGCTCGTCCTCGATGCGGATGAGCTGGTTGTACTTGGCAATGCGGTCGCTGCGGCACGGGGCGCCCGACTTGATCTGGCCGGCGTTGACGCCCACGACCAGGTCGGCGATCGTGGAGTCCTCGGTCTCGCCGGAACGGTGGCTCACGATGCAAGCGTAGCCGGCCTCCTTGGCAGTCTCGATGGCCTCGAGCGACTCGGTGAGTGTGCCGATCTGGTTGACCTTGACCAGAATCGCGTTGGCGGCGCCCAGCTCGATGCCCTTCTTGAGACGCTCGGTGTTGGTGACGAACAGGTCGTCGCCCACCAGCTGCACCTTGTTGCCAATGCGGCGGGTGAGCTCGACCCAGCCGTCCCAGTCCTCCTCGGCCATACCATCCTCGATGGAGATGATGGGATAGGTGTCGACGAGCTTCTCCCAGTAGTCGACCATCTGAGCGCTCGTGTACTCCACGCCCTCGCCCTTGAGCTCGTACATGTCGGTCTCGGCGTTGTAGAACTCGGTCGATGCCGGATCCATGGCGTACATGAAGTCGACGCCGGGCTTAAAGCCAGCCTTCTCGACGGCCTTGGTGATGTACTCGAACGGCTCGGCATTGGTCTTGAGGTTGGGCGCGAAGCCGCCCTCGTCGCCCACGCCGCCGCCAAGGCCAGCCTCGTGCAGCACGCCCTTGAGGGTGTGGTAGACCTCGGCGCACCAGCGCAGGCCCTCGGCAAAGCTCGGAGCACCCACGGGCATAATCATAAACTCCTGGAAGTCAACGTTGTTGTCGGCATGCACGCCACCGTTGAGGATGTTCATCATGGGCGTGGGCAGCAGGTGGGCGTTAACGCCGCCCAGGTACTGGTACAGCGACAGGCCCGCCGACTCTGCCGCAGCGCGGGCAACGGCCAGCGATACGCCCAGAATGGCGTTGGCGCCGAGCTTGGTTTTGTTGGGCGTACCGTCGGCGGCAATCAGTGCGGCGTCAACGGCACGCTGATCGAAGGCATCGAGGCCCACGACGGCGTTGGCGCACTCGTTGTTGACATGCTCGACGGCCTGCGAAACGCCCTTGCCCAAGTAGCGACCCTTGTCGCCGTCGCGCAGCTCACATGCCTCAAAGGCGCCGGTCGAAGCGCCCGAAGGCACCATTGCGCGGCCAAAGCTGCCGTCCTCGAGCACGACCTCGACCTCGACGGTGGGGTTGCCGCGGCTGTCGAGCACCTCGCGACCATAGACGTCCAAAATATCGCTCATGTTGTCTCCCTCTCACTTGGAAACGGGTTGAATGCTTGGCGACCGGCTGACCGTGCACCATCGGTGCGCCTCCGTAAGTTAGCCATGTCGCACTTTTTGCATTATGCCCTAAGTTAGCCGAGGGATACACTTGATTTTCGAAAAATTTAGCGGGAACGATGAGGCGTGTCAGCCCGTCGTTCCCGCAGTCTTACTCCCCTGCCTTTGCTGCGTCCCACAGGTCGTTGAGCCCATGGGTCGAAAGCTCGGCAAGATCAACGTGGGCATCGGCCGCCATCTGTTCCATCGCAGCCCAGCGACGGCGAAACTTGGCCGTGCTCGCGCGCAGGGCGCTCTCGGCGTCGATCCCCTCTTTGCGCGCGACGTTGACCAGGGCAAAGAGCAGATCGCCAAACTCCATTTCGCGCTCGGGCGTTCCGGGGGCCTCGGCCTCAAACTCGGCACGTTCCTCGGCGACCTCGTCCCACACGTCCTGGACCGTCTCCCACTCAAAGCCCACGGCAGCCGCCTTGCGCGACACCTTCTGAGCCTGCATCAGCGCCGGCAGATGCGTGGGCACGCCGTCGAGCAGACCCTCGGGCGCGGCCTCGCCCGCCGCCACGGCCTGGTCCTTGGCAGCCCTCTCGGCAAGCTTGACCTCATCCCAAATCTTGAGCACTTCGTCGGAGCTCTCGGCATCCACATCGCCAAACACGTGCGGATGGCGTCGGATGAGCTTGGCGTCGATATCGCGCGCCACGTCGGCCAGCGTAAACTCGCCGGCGTCCGCCGCAATCTGCGCATGCAGCACGACCTGCATGAGTACGTCACCCAGCTCCTCGCGCAGGTGAACCGCGTCGTCCGCCTCGATGCAGTCGAGCGCCTCGTAGGCCTCCTCGATCATGTTCTTGCCAATGCTGCGGTGCGTCTGTTCGCGGTCCCACGGGCAGCCGTCGGGCTGACGCAGGCGCCAGATAGTCTGCACCAGATGCTGCAGCTCGGCCGACGCGTTTACCAGCGTGGACAGATCGCGCGAACCCTCGGCATTTTGCTGAGCCATATGCTGCGCCATGGTTAGTCCTCCTCCATGATCACGTGGCGGAACGCACCGCCCTCGTAGATGCCGTAGCTGTGCGAGCCGTCCTTGGGGATGCTCACGCTGCCGGGGTTAAAGAGCCACAGGCCCGGGTGCGCGGCGCTCTCCTCGTTGACCTTGATGTGCGTATGGCCGTAGACGAGCGCGGAGCCCTCGGGCAGCGCGGGCGCGTGGTCGACGCTGTTGTGCATGCCGGCGCCAAAGACATGGCCGTGCGTCAGGAACAGCTCGCGGCCGGTCTCGTCGAACAGCGTGGCGTAGTCGGCCATGACGGGGAAGTCGAGCACCATCTGGTCGACCTCGGCGTCACAGTTGCCGCGCACCGCGATGATGCGGTCGGCCAGGGCGTTGAGCAGCGGAATCACGCGCTTGGGGGCGTAGTCGCGCGGCAGGTCGTTGCGCGGACCGTGATAGAGCAGGTCGCCCAGCAGGACGATGCGGTCGGGCTGCTCGGACTCGATGGCGGCGCAGAGGCGCTCGGTCCAATATGCCGAGCCGTGGATATCGGAGGCGATGAGGTATTTCATGGTGGTCCTTTCGAAAGGGGTTGATATGGCTGGGCGCAGGATGTCGCCACCAGCCGCGTTATTCAAATCGCAGTGCCGCGCTCTGAGCCGCCTGCATCACGCGTTGGAGCGGCACGCCATGTTCGCGGGCAAGACGGGCGCAATCCTCGTACTCGGGAGCCGCGCGCTCGCTGCCGTCGGGCAGGGTCGCCACCTTAACGGACACTTCGCCCCAAGGCGTTGTCACCTGCTCGAATCGGCGCGGCAGGCAAACGCGTTCCATCACCTGGCGCCGGATGCCATTGGTCGTTGTTTCCAAAAAGATAATCGTCTGCAGGCGTTCGATATCCTCATGCGAGCAGATCACCTGCAGCTGCCAACCGGGGCGGCCTTTCTTGCAATAGACGGGCAGCCAGTGCACCTCGCGCGCACCCGCCTCGCGCAGGCGGTCGGCGGCGTAGGCGAGCACCTCGGGCGACGCATCGTCAATGTCGCATTCCAGCTTGACGATGGTTTCGGGTGTATCGGTCTCGCGGGACAGCGGGGATGTGCTATCGCATGGCATACGGTCCGGCTCCTTTCCGCACGGGCTCGTTTTGTTCATTCAAACGCTAGCACATCGCGGGCGGCGTGGATGTGGCGGAGCGCGATGAGCGCGATTTTCCCTGTCCGCAAGAAACCGACACTCCACCGCCTCAGCCAAACGTGTACGTCAGCCTCCAAACATGTCATTATTTGTCGGTTTTGGAGGCTGACGTACACGTTTTGAGAGCAAGCGAGGCCGCACCACGCGCCGCGCAACCTTTCCAATCGATTTCGATCCCCGGCGTGCCCGGCGTGTTGAGAGCTGCGCCATTACAATGAAGCGGATTCGCTTGACGCAAAGGAGCCGCTATGCCCATGTGCCCGCTGGTCGATTGCCACACCCACACCTCGTTTTCGGACGGACATGCCTCGTTTGAGGAAAACGTCCGTGCCGCTGCTGCGGCCGGCTGCCGCGTCATGGTCTCGACCGACCATCTCACCCTGCCCGCCAGCATGGATGCTAACTGCGAGGTGCAGGTTACTGAGGGCGACCTCCCGGCGCATCGTCTGGCTTTTGAGGACGCTCGCAATCTTGCCGCTCAGATTGCGCCAGAACTCACCTTTATCTACGGTTTCGAATGCGATTGGTACGAGGGCTGCGAGCCTTTGGTTGAGCGCTGGTCCCAGGGCGCCGTCGTGCGCCTGGGCAGTGTGCACTGGATTGGCAACCCAGGCGATATCATGGCCGGTGCCGCGGGTACGGCGGGAACGGAGGACGTCGCTCGTCCCGATACGCCCGATTCGCGCTGCGGCTGGATCGACGATGACACCAACCTGCACGTTTGGGAAAACCTGGGGGTACGCGGCGTGTGGGAGCGCTATGTCGATGACTGGTGCCGCGCCTGCGAGAGCCCGCTCAACTTTGATGTGATGGCTCACCCCGACCTGGTCATGCGCTTTTCGAAGGAAGGCTTTGCGCCCGATTTTGACCCCGCACCGTTTTGGCAGCAGATGGCAGAGTGCGCGCACGATACGGGCCGCCGCGTTGAGGTCTCGACGGCCGCGCCGCGCAAGGGCTTGGGCGACTACTACCCCGCAACCGGTCTTTTGCGTTGCTTTGCCCACGCCGAGGTGCCGATCACTTTTGGCTCGGACGCACACCGCGCCTGCGACATCTGCTGGAACATCCGTGAGGCCCAGGCACACGCCTACGACTGCGGCTACCGAACCTTCGGCATCCCCCACGCCACCGGCGAATGGGAATCCACACCCCTCGCCTAACTAGTCGTTTAAGAACGTCCCCAATGACTAGTGACGGCGGGCGTTGAGTTCGCCGGCAAGCTCGTCGAGGGTGATACCGTAGCGCTCAAGGGTTACGAGCAGGTGGTAGATCAGGTCGCCGGCCTCGTAGCGGATGTGATCGTGATCGTTATCCTTGCAGGCCATGATCACCTCGCTCGACTCCTCGGCAAGCTTTTTGAGCAGCTCATCCTCGACGTCGGTCAGCAGACGCGCGGTATAGCTTTCCTGCGGCGATGCATCACGACGACCGTGAATCACCTCGGCCAGACCTGTCAGCGTCTCTCCGATATTTCCATCCTGAACGTTTGCGGTGCGCACACCCATGGTTCAATCCTTTCTGGTGGCCGAGCGTCTAGTCGAGCGCCCGCCCTACGCGAGTTTCCTAAAGAAGCAGGTACGGTTGCCGGTATGGCAGGCCGGACCCGGCGAGTCGACCTTGACCAGCAGTGTATCGCTATCGCAATCGGCCCAGAGCTCCTTGACCTCTTGCATGTTGCCGCTCGTCGCGCCCTTGTTCCAGAGCTCCTGGCGACTGCGGCTCCAAAACCACGTGGTACCGGTCTTGAGCGTCAGCCCCACCGATTCCTCGTTCATCCAAGCAACCATAAGCACCTCACCAGTGTCATACTGCTGAACCACACAAGGAATCAGCCCCTTGGCGTCGTATTTGAGCTCGGTAGCATTTACCACCTCAGTCATCATTTCTCCCAAGTAATAAACGAAATCCCACAGGTCGGCGAGGGTTGTCCAGGTGCCCGAGATTCCGAGCGACAAGCCCGACGACGCGTACTTAAGTACGCGAGGAGGGTTGGAGCCGGAAGGTCGGGTGCCTGGGCAAGCCGCAGCATTAGAAGTCCAGCCTGACAGGGATGCCCTGCGACGCCATATACTCCTTCACCTGGCGAATGCTGAAGGTTCCAAAGTGAAAGACGCTTGCCGCCAGTACGGCGTCGGCCTCGCCCTCAATCACACCCTCGGCAAAATGCTCGAGCGTGCCCACGCCGCCGCTTGCGATCACCGGAATCGGCACCGCGCGCGCCACGGCGCGGGTGAGCGCCAGGTCAAAGCCGGACTTGGTGCCGTCGCGATCCATACTGGTCAGCAGGATCTCGCCGGCGCCGCGACGAGCCGCCTCCTCGGCCCACGCCACCGCGTCGATGCCCGTGGCGTTGCGGCCGCCCGCCGTGAAGACCTCCCACTTGTCGGCACCAGATGCGCCGGGCAAACCGACGCGCTTGGCATCAATCGCCACGACCACGGCCTGGCTACCAAACGCCGCGGCAGCCTGGCTAATCAGCGACGGGTCGCGCACGGCGGCAGAGTTGAGCGACACCTTGTCGGCGCCGGCGGCAACCATGGTGCGCATGCCCGCCAGGTCGCGAAAGCCGCCGCCCACGGTATAGGGAATGGCCAGCTCCTCGGCCGCATGCGCCGCCATCTCGATAGTCGTCGCACGGTTATCGCTCGTCGCGGTAATGTCCAAAAATACGACCTCGTCCGCACCCTCGCGGTCGTAGGCGCGGGCCAGCTCCACCGGATCGCCGGCATCGCGCAAGCTCACAAAGTTGACGCCCTTGACCACACGGCCGTCCTTGACGTCCAGGCAGGGAATTACGCGCTTGGTAAGCATGGGCTACTCCTCCCCTCGGGCGGCGGCCAGCGCCTGGGCCAGCGTAAAGTTGCCCTCGTAGAGCGCGCGGCCGGTAATGGCGCCTTCAATCGCGCCCTCACCCACCGCGGCCAGTGCGCGGATGTCGTCGAGCGTCGAGATGCCGCCCGAAGCCACGACGGGAAAGCCCGCGACCTCGGCCACATGGCGATATGCCGCCACGTCGATGCCCGTCTGCATGCCATCACGCGCGATGTCGGTATACACCAGATGCTTAAAGCCCAGCTCGGTAAGCTGCGCCACGGCATCGTCGAGCGCCACGCCCGCGCCGTCGCGCCAGCCGTTCACCTTAACCTGGCCGTCGCGTGCGGCAACGTCGGCGACCAGCAGCTCGCCAAAGCCTTGGGCTGCCACCTCAGCAAAACCCGGCTCGGTCACGAGCACGGTGCCCAGCGCAATGCGGCGAGCACCATAGCCTGCCAGCTCATCGATGCGTGCGAGTGAGCGAACGCCGCCGCCCACGTCCACGGACAGACCGTCGACGCCGCAGATGGCCTTAATCGCCGCCGAATTGGCAGCGCATGTGTCCTCGTCCTCGCCAAAGGCAGCGGACAGGTCGACGACATGCACCCAGCTTGCGCCCTGCTCGGCAAACGAGCGGGCGACGGCCACGGGGTCATCGGAATATACCTTGCAGCAGTTGCGGTCGCCGCGCTCCAGGCGCACAACCTTGCCGCCGATCAGATCGATTGCGGGAAACAGGATCATCGGCCAACCTCCCCGACGATGCTGACGAAGTTCTTAAGGATACGCTGACCCAGCGCGGAGGATTTCTCGGGATGGAACTGGCAGCCCCACACGTTGCCGTGGCGCACGATGCACGGGAAGCTCCGTGTATAGTGCGTGCGTGCCAACACATCGGCGGCATCGACGTCGTCGGCCACCGCGTAGCTGTGAGTGAAATACATGTTGGCGCCCTCGGCAAAACCGGCGAGCAGCGGATCGGCCGCACCGGCGGGCGTCATGTGCACCTGGTCCCAGCCCACGTGCGGCACCTTCAGGCGGCTCGACTCCAGGCGCGTGCACGAGCCGCACATGATGCCCAGGCCATCGACCCAGGGACCACCGGCCTGCTCGGAGGCATCGTCGTCCGCGTCCGCGCCCTCGTCCGCAGGCACGCCCTCGTTGCCGCGCTCAAAAAATAGCTGAAGGCCCAGGCAGATGCCGAGCAGCGGGGTTCCGGCGGCAACGGCATCGAGCACGGCCACCTCCTCGCCGCTCTGGCGCATAAAGGCGATTGCGTCATAGAACGCGCCCACGCCCGGGATGACCAGGCCGTCGGCGTTGCGGATCTGCTCCGGATCGTCCGATGTGCAGGCAGCGGCACCGGCGCGCGCAAGCCCGCGCACGACGCTCGACAAGTTGCCCTTGTGGTAGTCGACCACCACGATCTTCGGTTCGCCCACGCGACCCCTCCCTTTTCCCATTCAAAACCTGCCAAAAAGGGACAGGTTTATTTTGGTCGGTTAAACGTTCACCCACCACATGAGACAGCATTTCCGCAGATAAAACCTGCCAAAATAAACCTGTCCCTTTTTGGCAGGTTACAGCGAGCCCTTGGTGCTGGGGATGCCCTGCACGCGGGGATCGAGCTCGCAGGCGTGGCGCATCGTGCGGCCCACGGCCTTAAAGGCGGCCTCGATAATGTGATGCGAGTTGCCGCCCGCCAGCTCGCGCACGTGCAGCGTAAGTTTGGCATCGCGAGCAAAGGCATAGAAGAACTCGACAGCCAGCTCGGTATCGAAGCTGCCCACGCGCTCGGTCGGCACGGGCAGCTCGCAGTAGGCCTGGCCGCGACCCGAAATGTCCACGGCGGCCATCACGAGCGTCTCGTCCATGGCGATCGCCGCATCGGCAAAGCGCGTAATACCCGCTTTGTCGCCCAGCGCCCGGCAAAACGCCTCGCCCAGCACAATGCCCGTGTCCTCGACGGTATGGTGCGCATCGACTTCCACATCGCCTACCGCATGCACCGTCAAATCGAACAGGCCATGGCGGCCAAAAGCGTTGAGCATGTGGTCGAAAAACGGCACGCTGGTCGAGATATCGCACGTACCGGTTCCATCCAGGTCGAGTTTGACGACAATGTCGGTCTCCCCCGTCTTGCGGGTCACCTCGGCATAACGGCCCATCTAGATCTCCTCCTTCACCAGCACGGCAAACGCGGCCAGTACCTCATCGTTTTCCTGCGGCGTGCCCACGGTAATGCGCAGACAGCCCGCAAGCCCCGGCGCATAGCTAAAGTCGCGCACCAAAATCGAATACTCGTCGCGTAGGCGCTCGCGCACGCGCGTGGCATGCGGCGTACGCACGAGCACAAAGTTCGCCGCGCTCGGCCATGCCTCCACGGGCAGGCCCTCGGTAGTCATCGCGCGCAGGGCGCACAGCTCGCGCTCGCGCTCGGATGCGACCTGTGCCACCACGGGCGCGTACGCATCGCGGGCACGCACGCAGGCAAGCGCGGCGGCCTGGCTCAGCACATTAACCGAATAGATCTGGCGAATCGCCGCGAACACGTCGATGACTTCCGGCACCGCGATCACGTAACCCAGACGCGTACCGGCAGCGCCAAACGCCTTGGACAACGTATGCAGAATCACCAGGTTGGGATGCTCGGCGATAAGCCCCTGCGCCGTGGTGGCCGCGCCAAACGAATCGTCGGCAAACTCAACGTAGGCCTCGTCGACCATTACCATGCCGGGGCACGCATCGCACAGCGCCGCGACAAAGTCGAGCGGTGCCACGTCACCCGTGGGGTTATTGGGCGAGGTCACGATTGCCAGGTTGCACTCGGGCGCCGCCGCAAGCACGGCTGCCTGGTCGAGCTCAAAGGTCGCGGGGTCGCGCCACACGTCGCGCACCTCGGTCTGACAGAGCGACGCAAAGAACGCGTACTCGCTAAAGCACGGCGGGCAGTTGAGCAGGGTTCGCCCAGCGCCGCCAAACGCCAGCAGGTAGTTATAGAGCAGCTCGTCACCGCCGTTACCCACGCAGACATTCTCGCGCGCCACACCATGCCAAGCGGCCAGCTCGTCGCGCAGATCGTTGGACATGGGATCGGGATAGCGGTTGAGCGGTGTAGCGGCCAGGGCAGCGTCGACCGCCTCGCGCACGCCGGTCGGCACGGGATAGGTGTTCTCGTTGGCCGAAAGGTTGATGCGCGTAGGCGTAAAGTTGGGATCGTAGGGCTCAATACCGGCCAGGTAAGGCTGGACGAGCTCCTTCATGTGGGGCGTCAGCTCGGCCATATTAGGCCTCCTTACCAGTCGCGCCAACGCCATCCGCGCCCGCAGCCGCCAGGTCAACGCCCTCGGCAACCGTCGCCACGGCGTCGCCCGGCCAGGCGACCTTGGTCAGGTCGGCCGCGGCCAGAGACTCGGCGCTCACGGCATCCTCGCCCTGCTCCAACACGCGGCGGCGAAGTGCGGCCGAAAGCGCGTGTGCCCACAGACCCTCGGCCTCGGCCAGGCGCTGCGTAGCGGGAGCGTCGGAGAGCAGGCCCTCGGGCGTATAGCAAATGACACTCGAGCGCTTGACGAACTCCTCCACCGAAAGCGGGTTGGAGAACATGGCCGTACCGCCGGTCGGCAGCGTGTGGTTGGGGCCGGCAACGTAATCGCCGAGCGGCTCGGAGCTCCAAGCGCCCACAAAGATGGCGCCGGCGTTGCGAATGCCGCCGAGCAGGCCCATCGCGTCCTTGCAGTGCAGCTCAAGGTGCTCGGGCGCCACGGTGTTCACTGCTTCGACGGCGGCAGCCATGTCGGCGGCCACCACGATGGTGCCTTCATTGTCAAGCGAAGCACGCGTGATCTCGGCGCGTGGCGACTGCGCGACCAGAATATCGATACCCGCCTCGACCTCGCGCGCAAACTGCTCGTCGCAGGTCACCAGATAGCAGGCCGCCAGCGGATCGTGCTCGGCCTGGGCCATCAGGTCGGCCGCGACCACCATGGGCTTGGCCGTGGCGTCGGCCAGCACGCAGACCTCGGAGGGGCCAGCGACCATGTCGATACCCACGTCACCCGAGACAATCTGTTTGGCAGCGGCGACAAAGGCGTTGCCCGGGCCGGTAATCTTGTCGACGCGCGGAATGGTCTCGGTACCGTACGCCAGTGCGGCCACAGCCTGGGCGCCGCCCACCATATAGATCTCGTCCACGCCGCCGAGCTTTGCCGCGGCGAGCGTGTAGGGGCTGATCAGGCCGTCCTTTTGCGGCGGGGTCACCATGACCACGCGTTTGACGCCGGCCACCTTGGCGGGAATGGCGTTCATAAGCACGGTGGAGGGATACTGCGCGCGACCGCCCGGCACATAGATGCCGGCCGCCGCGAGCGGGGTCACCTTAACGCCGAGCATCGTGCCGTCCGGGCGCGTAGTAAACCAGCTCTGTTCGACCTCGCGCTGGTGGAACTCGCGAATCTGGCGTGCAGCCTTTTCGAGCGCCGCGACAAAGGCGGGATCGAGGCCTTCGAGCGCGGCATCGACCTGCTCTTGCGGCAGACGGAAGCTCTGCAGCTCAACACCGTCAAAACGCTGGCAGTAATCGCGCACCGCGGCATCGCCGTTGGCGCGCACGTTGGCCACGATATCGCGGGCAGCGTCGACGATGTTCTGCGGCAGCACGCCCTTGCGGTTGAGCTGGTTGGTAACGAGGCGCTCACCGGGAGCAAGCTTGATGGTCTTCATTTCGGTATCCCCTATCGGTCGAGGCTATGTTCGAAAAACGAGAGGCCGGGCGGCGGCGCCAGTCGACCCGCAGCCCGTACGTTGGGTCGCCCGTGCGTGCTCACGCTATTGTGCCGAGCCCGCGACGGGCTCAAAATGCTTGTCCTTCACGGCCGCCGCCAAGCGATCTGCCAGATTGCGCACGCGCGGATCCAAGCGAGCGGCACCCGGATTGACAAAGAAGCGGGCCGTGCAGTCCATGATGCGGCCGGTGATGACCAGGTCGTTATCGCGCAGCGTGGCGCCCGTGGCGGTAATATCCACGATACGGTCGGTCATACCGACGATGGGGCCCAGCTCGATGTTACCGTGCAGCGAGACGATATCGGCATTCACGCCGCGCTCGGCATACCAGGCACTCGCGATGCGCGGGTACTTGGTGGCCACGCGAAGAGAACCGCGGCGGGCATAGTTGCGCTCGGCCTGGCCAGCGCGCCATGCGGGCTCCGCCTCGATAAACGTGCACAGGCCGTAGCCCAGATCGACCAGCTGCAGCAGGTTAAGGTCGGCCTCGATAAGCGAATCCCAGCCGCAGATGCCGCAATCGGCACCACCGCAGCCCACAAAGGCGGGCGCATCGCTGGGGCGCACAATGACAAACTCGATATCGCCGACCGTGCCCTCACCAGCGTGTGTGTCGCGGCCGCGCACGATGAGGTGACGACCGGGATCGCGCAGCTCCGAGACATCCAAGCCCGCGGCCTCGAGCACGTCGAGCGTGTCGGCCTTGAGCGAGCCCTTGGGCACGGCAATGCGCAGCGGACCCTCGGTGCCGCGGCCCACGGCATGGTCACCATCGGAAGCAGCGTCCTCGGCCGAGGTGCGCGCGGCCTCCAGACGCTCGAGCGAAAAGGCGAAGCCCGCCGCCGGCACCTCGATGCCGTCGCCAAATGCGCCGGTAAAGATGGAGTCGTAGCGTCCGCCCGAACCGACCGGATCGGGCAGGCCGCCGGCATAGGCCTTAAAGACCAGGCCCGTGTAGTAATCAAACGAGTTCATGATGGAGAAGTCGAAGGACAGCACCTGGCCGTCCTCGGGAGCCAGGCCCTCGACCAGGGCGCGCAGCTCGCGCGTGAGCGGCGCGACAATGCCCGCCGCCGTCAGCAGCGCGTCGACGCGGTCGAGTACCTCGGCGCCGCCGTGCAAGCGCGGCAGCTCGCTAATGGCAGCCTTGACGGCCTCGGGCTCGGCGCTTGCCGCCACACGGGTATCAAGGCCCACAAAGTCGTTGGCGTGCACGCAACGCAATGCCTCGGCAGCCAGTTCGCGATCCCCACAGGCCGCGAGCAGCTCCTTAAACGGACGCACGCTACCTGCGATAATGCGCGCATCGGGAAGCGCCAACTTGCGCATGGCCTCGGCCACCAGCGAGACGATCTCGACATCGCCCGTGGTATCGCCCGCACCGATAAGCTCAAAGCCCAGCTGCGTAAACTGACGCGAGCCACCGGCATTGCGCTGACACTCGCGGACCACCGGCGCCTCATAGCGCAGGCGCAGCGGCAGATCGGCCGCGCGCATGCGAGTCGAAACCAGGCGAACGATCGGCAGCGTGTTGTCGGGACGGACCACCAGCAGGCGACCGTCGTCATCAAAAAGCTTGAACGGCGTGTCCGCGATGCGGCCGCCTTCCTCGAGCGAACCCTTGTCCTCGAGCAGCGGCGTCTCGACCGGCAGGTAATGATGCTCCCTAAAGCAGCCCTTCACCGTACATGCGATCTCCTCGCGCGCCTGAGCCTCCTCGGGCAATATGTCCCGGAATCCCCACGGTGTGGCCGTCATCTGGTGAGCCTCCTCATGCTGTGTTTCATATAGAACAGAAGACCGGCATAGCTCCGCCGGTCTTCTGGGTACTTTAGCATACTAGAGTGTTTGCGGGGAAAATCCATCGCAGCCGCTCACGCCGTATTCATTTGGAAACATAGGGCAGATCGCCGCAACCCAAACCCGCCTAGGCGCCAATCGCACGACGATACTCTGCCATTACCTGCGCATCGGCAGCTGCGGGGTCGGCGAAATAGCGCCCGTCATAGGTCTCGGCCGAAACAACTCCGCGATAGCCGCGCGCCACCAGCCTATCCAGGTCGGCGCGCATATCGCGGTCGCCGTCACCCCAGGCAAGATGCGTCGTGCCATCTGCCGCAACATCGACAAAATGCACGTGGGCGACATCATCGCCAAGCAGATCGAAATAATCGTCGATGGTATCCCCTGCCACCGCCATAGCGCCCAAATCCAGACACGCCTTAAGTGCCGGATGATCAACTGCCTCGATCATGCGCTTCGTGTCGGCCGCCGAGTTCACGATCATCGACTCAACCGGCTGTAGGGCCTCGAGCACCAGTCGCACGCCGCGCTCTCCCGCATGCTCGGCAATCGCACGCAGCATCGAGGCGCTGCGACCCCACGCGTCCTCGATCGGCTCGTTCAAAAATGCCCAGCCGCTCGAGACCATGACCTGCTCGGCTCCAAGTTCCGCCGCGATATCCACAACGTTCTTAAAGTACGCGAGCGTGCGGGCACGCGCCTCATTCCCACGCGCCGCGATATTCCACGGCTTGGGGTTGTTCTGTTCGGGACAAAGCCCCACAATCCGAACCCCATACCGCTGCGACAGCTCCCGCACCTGCTCGAGCGAATCGTATCCATGGCAATCGACATACAGATGCATCGCCCCGGTCCAAAGCTCGCAACACGTGTAGCCCGAGGCCGCTGCCGAAGAAAAGAATTCCTCAAGGTCAAAATAACGATGGCTGATATTCATGACGGCAAGCTGGGGATAGCTCATAATTACTCTCCAACCTAAACGAGGCCCCGTTCCATATAGGAGCGGGGCCCAATTACACAAACGTTATTTGCTCTTAGTAGTCGAACTGGTGATAGTAACGACGGTAGTTGAGGTTGTGCTTGGTGACCGTCTCGTAGTAAGCGGCAAGGCGATCGGTGATCAGCGAGGAGAGGATCCACGGAGACACGATGACGCGGAACTCGTCGTCAAGGCCGGGGATCGCGAACTCGGCGGTGTCGA